>NZ_JAGIQB010000299.1:0-271 GCF_017815025.1 Cupriavidus phytohabitans | reverse complement strand
GTCCGGCCATGCTGATGCGTGAGATGGTGGCCGCAGGCTACCTGGGCCGCAAGACTGGCCGGGGCGTGTACGTCTACGGCAAGTAATCGTTACTTGCACCCCTTCTACCGGAGATACAAAGCATGACGCGTGAAGTCGTAGTGGTGAGCGGTGCCCGTACCGCGATCGGGACCTTTGGCGGCAGCCTGAAGGACGTGGCGCCGGCCGAGCTGGGCGCACTGGTCGTGCGCGAGGCGCTGGCCCGCGCGCAGGTGTCCGGCGACGACGTCGG
>NZ_JAGIQB010000298.1:0-273 GCF_017815025.1 Cupriavidus phytohabitans | reverse complement strand
AAGGGCTACGACGCGCAGGAGTTCATCCAGGCCTGCCTGGAAATGAAGGTGACTCCCCACGTGGCACAGAACACCTCGGGGCGGCGCTCGGCCGTTCCTGACGCCATTGCTTGCAGCGCCGGTTATGCGGTCTCGCAACAAAAGCGCAAGCTGATCGAACAAGGCTTTGGGTGGATCAAGACCGTGGGGCGCATGCGTCAGGTGATGGTGCGCGGACTCAAGAAGGTCGACCAGATGTTTGTGCTAAGCATAGCCGCCTACAACCTCGTGCGC
>NZ_JAGIQB010000037.1:0-77112 GCF_017815025.1 Cupriavidus phytohabitans | reverse complement strand
GGCAAGTTAACAGCTCGACACCTTGTTTACAACCCCTGCAAAGAAAAATGCCGTTCAGACTTAACTGAACGGCATTAGGCCGCGTGGCCCCGTTTTTTACGCAGAAGTAGGTACGCTTTGGCCGGGCGTACCTATTTCTGCGTGGCTGTTCCTGTGCCGTTTCGTGTCGTTCATTGCCGCGGCCGTCAGCGTCCCGCGTGCTTTTCCGGTGCGTCGACATCCGGCTTAACATACGCCTTTGCCTCCCTCGAGAACGACCAACAACAAGGAACCAGACATGAAGCTGCAGTCCGCCGCGCGCCTCGCCAATGCCCGACCCGGCCACGCCATGCACAAGGCGCTGCGCCTGCCTGCCATCGTGCTGGCCGCCGCGATGGCCAGCGCCTTGCTGCCGGCCGCGACCGGCACCGCCCATGCCGCCGCGGCGCAGCAGAAGACGCAGGTGCCAGGCTACTACCGCATGATGATCGGCCAGCTGGAAGTCACCGCGCTGTACGACGGCTACATCGACCTCGACCCGAAGATCCTCAAGTACACCAGCGCGCGCGAGGTGCAAAGCCTGCTGGCACGGATGTTCGTCGAGTCGACGCCGGGCATGCAGACCGCGGTCAATGCCTACCTCATCAATACCGGCCGCAGCCTGGTGCTGGTCGATACCGGCGCGGCGGCATGCTTCGGTCCCACGCTCGGGCGCATCGGCGACAACCTGCGCGCGGCGGGCTATGCGCCCGAACAGGTCGATGCCGTGCTGCTGACCCACCTGCACGGTGACCACGCCTGCGGCCTCGCACCGAACGGCCAGCCGGCCTTCCCCAACGCGACAGTCCATGTCGACAAGGCCGACGCCGACTACTGGCTCAGCGAAGCCAATGCCGCCGCGGCGCCGAAGGAAGCGCAGGGGCTGTTCGCGATGGCACGCGCCGCGGTCGCGCCGTACCAGGCGGCCAACCGGTTCCGCACCTTCGACGGCGGCAACGGTACCGAACCGATCCCGGGCGTGCGCGCGCTGCCCGCGTACGGGCATACGCCGGGCCACAGTGGCTACCTGCTCACCTCAGGCAAGGAGAGCCTGCTGCTGTGGGGCGACATCATCCACAGCCATGCGGTGCAGTTCCGCCGCCCGCAGGTGGCGATCGAGTTCGATACCGACAGCCATGCCGCGGTGATCACGCGCAAGCGCATCCTGGCCGATGCGGCCAAGGGCAAGCTGTGGGTGGGCGGCGCGCACCTGCCGTTCCCCGGGCTCGGCCATGTGCGCCGCGATACCGCCGGCTATACCTGGGTGCCGGCCGAGTACGGTCCGATCCGCACGGATCGATAGGCCGGAGCGCACGCCGCACACGCCGCGTTTTTTCGCCTAGAGTCATGCCATGGGCCCGCGCCGGACCGGCACGGGCCGCGGTTCCTTGCCGGAGGCGCGCCATGGCAACCCCTGCATCCCCGCTCGATCGCAAACGGCGCCTGTTGCTGGGCGCCGCGGCCTGCACCGCGCTCGCCGCCAGCCTGCCGCGCCCCGCGCGCTCGCAAAGTGCCGGCCGCAATGCCGCGGCGCAGCCAATCGGTGTGATCGGCGCCGGCCGCATCGGCGGCACCATCGGTGGACTGTGGGTCAAGGCCGGACACCCCGTGCTGTTCTCCTCGCGTCACCCCGAAGCCCTGAAGCCGATGGTCGCAGAAATGGGTACGCTTGCCCGGGCCGGCACCGTGGCCGAGGCCATCGCCTTCTCCGACGTGCTGTTCCTGGCCACGCCCTATGGCGCCCTGCCGCAGCTGAGCCGCGACCACGCCGACGCCTGGCGGGGCAAGATCGTGCTCGACGCCACCAACGCTTTTGATCACCGCGACGGCCCGATCGCCGAAGAGACCCGGCGCGACGGCATCGGCCTGACCACGGCGCGCTACCTGCGTGGGGCTCGCGTGGTGCGGGCGTTCAACTTCATGGGGGCGGCGCAGTTTGCCAGCGAGCATCACCGGCAAGGCGGGCTGGTCGCGGTGCCGATTGCTGGCGACGACAAGGCCGCGCTCGACGTGGCGGCGCAGCTGGTGCGGGATGCGGGCTTCGAGCCCGTGGTGGTGGGTCCGCTGTCCAGCGCCGACCGCTTTGCGCCGGGCGGGCCGCTGTTCAGGCAGGTCGGTACGGCCGGGGAATTCCGGCGCAAGATGGGCGCGCAGTGAGGCGCGCACGCGAGATCAGCAGAGTAAGGGCCGGGACAGGCTGGCGCCGGCTCAGGTCCGGCTCAGGTCCGGCTCAGGGCCGGCGCCGCTCCATCGCCACCATCGACGGCGTAAAGCCGAGCTGGCCGAAGAAGGCCGCTTCGGAAGAGCGCGCCGCGCGCAGCACCCAGGTGATATCGGGATCGTTGCCCATGACGTAGCGCACCAGCGCGCGGCCGATGCCGCGCCGGCGGTGGTTCGGGGCCACGGCAACCATCGACAGGAAGCCGTCGGAGACGTCATCGCACAGGGCCCGGGCGAAGCCGACGATCTCGCCGTCTTCCACTGCCACGGCCACGCGCTGGGAATTGGCCACCAGCCGCGCGAACTTGTCGGGACCGCCTATCCGGTTGGACCAGCCATTGGCGATCAGTAGTTGTCTGGCTGCCTCGATGTCCTCGGGCAACAGGTTACGGATTTCCATTGGCGGCTCTCCCAGTGAAGCATGTACGGCCCCTCGCCGCCCCTTGCCACCAGGGGCGCCGCGAGTCGAGAACGGCACGGGAACCCGCGCCGCACAATTGGCGGAGTGTAGCGAGCGGGCGCGGGCGCGTCAATTTGGCTTCCGGCTGGGTGGGGTGCTGCTCACGCCAGCGCGCGGGCGGGGTATCATGGCCTGCATGAATGCCCCCGTCTTCTCCTCAGCCCATCCGGCCGACCAGCTCGCCGAATTTTCTGACGCGGATGCAGCGCTGGCGCGCATCCGCGAAATCTACGACGCCTCGGTCGGCGCCGTGCGCGCGCGCTTCGATGCATTCGCCAGCGGCAAGCCGCTGCCCTCGGCCGCGCACGCCTGCTACCCATACCTGGGGATCTCGGTCAATATCGAGACCATGGTCACCGACAGCCGCCCCTCCTGGGGCACGGTGGCCTACCCCGGGGTGTACGGCACCACGGTGACTCGCCCCGACCTGCTGGCGGAGTACTACCGCGATCAGATCGAACGGCTGATGCGCTACCACCGCGTTCCGGTGGTCGTGGGCCTGAGCCGGCGCCCGATTCCGCTGCCGTTCGTGATCGAGGCCTCGACCACCGACATCAGCTACACCCAGGCGCGCGAGCTGGAGGCCTCGTTCGTGCTGCCCGAGCTCAGCCGCATCGACGACGGCATCGCCAACGGCACCTACGAGCCGATCCCGGGCGAGGCCTGGCCGCTGTCGCTGTTCCCCGCCGAGCGCGTGGACCTGGCGCTGCAGCGGCTGTACCACTACACCGGCACGGCGCCGCAGCATTTCCAGCGCTTCGTGCTGTTCACCAACTACCAGCGCTATGTCGATGAGTTCGTCGCGCTGGGCCGCGGGCTGATGGGCAGCAGCGACGGCGGCGGCTACACCCGCTTCGTCGAGCCCGGCGACGTGGTGCAGGACTTCGGCGGTGCCGAGCCCGAAGACGCGACCCGCCCGCGCGCGCTGCCGCAGATGCCGGCCTACCACCTGGTGCGTGAGGACAAGCTGGGAGTGACGCTGGTGAATATCGGCGTGGGCCCGTCCAACGCCAAGACCATGACCGACCATCTTGCCGTGCTGCGCCCGCATTGCTGGCTGATGGTCGGCCACTGCGGCGGCCTGCGCCGCTCGCAGCAGCTGGGCGATTACGTGCTGGCGCACGCCTACGTGCGCGACGACCACGTGCTCGACCACGACCTGCCGCCGTGGGTGCCGGTGCCGCCGATCGCCGAAATCCAGGTGGCGCTGCAGGAAGCGGTGGCGCGCGTCACCGGCCTGTCCGGCAGCGAAATGAAGACGCGCATGCGTACCGGCACCGTGGTTTCCACCGACGATCGCAACTGGGAGCTGAAGTCCAAGTCGCTGTACGCGCGCTTCAACCAGTCGCGCGCCATCGCCATCGACATGGAGAGCGCCGCGGTGGCCGCCAACGGCTTCCGGCTGCGCGTGCCCTACGGCACGCTGCTGTGCGTCTCGGACAAGCCGCTGCACGGCGAACTCAAGCTGCGCGGCATGGCCAATGCGTTCTACCGGCAACGTGTCAGCCAGCATATGACCATCGGGCTGGAGGCGATCCGCATCCTGCGCGAGAACGGCGTCGAGCAGCTGCATTCGCGCAAGCTGCGCAGCTTCGACGAGCCGGCGTTCCGCTAGGCCGCGACGTTTTCCCGCCGCCAACGTAAAAAAGGCCGGCGCCTTCGGGCGCCGGCCTTTTTTACTGGCGGGTTGCCGCTCAGAAGCGATAGCCCACGCCCATGCTGAACAGCCACGGGTCCAGGTTTACCTTGGAAACCTTGACGTCGCCGGCCTTCACATCGCTCGACAGCCAGATCTTCTTGATGTCGGCATTCAGGAACCAGTTCTTGGTCAGCTTGTAGTCCATGCCGATCTGCAGCGCCGGGCCCACGCTCCAGCTGTCGAGCTGCAGCGCGTTGTTGGCAAGGTTCTCGTCCCAGATGCGGGTGAAGTTCAGGCCCGCGCCGACATACGGACGGAAGGTGCCGTTGGGGATGAAGTGGTATTGCACCAGCAGCGACGGCGGCAGGTGCTTGAAGGTGCCGATCTTGTTGCCGTCGAGATAGACGTTCTGCTTCTGCGGCACGGTCAGCACCAGCTCGGCGGCGATGTTGGGGGTAAAGAAGTAGGTGACATCGAGTTCGGGGATCCACTTGTTGTTGACCGTGATTCGGTCCGATGCGCCCACGCCGCCTACGGGATCGGAGCTTTTGCTCATGTCGAGATAGGTGCCGCGCAGGCGCACCATCCAGTTGCCCTGAGCGTCGTCAGCGGCCAGGGCGGGCGTGGCAAAAGCGCCGAGCATGGCGCAGGCGGCGATGGCCGAGCAGGTGAGCCGGGTACGGAGAGAGAGCTTGTTCATGATGTTTTGTCTTGGTCTGGCAGAGAGGCCGCGGCCAGTTTGGCCGAGCGGGTCCGTACCGACCTTGACGCAAAACAAGTCTTGCCGCCGCCACACGCGAGGGCGTCGCGATCGCGCGACAACGGTGTTGCGGTGCCAATCCTCCGCTAATAACGACATGCGGAATCATTCGTGGCGAGCCGGTGCGCCAGCCCTTACGCTATGCAGGAGATCAGCGCCCGCAAGCTTTCACGCGAAGGCGGGCGCCGTGGCACCGGGCATGTCGTGGGCGTCCGCAAGGGCGTCTTTCCGGGTGTGCTCCGTGGGGGCGGGGCACACCGGTTTTCTTCGGATCCCCTTGCGGCGGGCGCCGTATCAGGCCGCGGCGGCTTCGTCCGCCGGCTGGCGCGGTGCCCGCGCCAAAGCCTGCCCGCGGGTACCGGTTCACGCCCGAAACCACCGCGCGCAGCGACGCCGTGCAGGTTCGCATCGATGCCCGCGCTGAAGCCCGTCGCCTCTCCCACCCGCACTTCCACATAGCAAGCCAAACGGCGGTGTCGTGCCGGTTCGCCTCGACCGAAGGACGGTCGCGTGTGCGCTGAAAGGATGAGTCAGGCGCATTTCCGTACGTTATCCCTCAGTCATCTGGCCGGTATTGCGCCGGAACCGTTGCGCCTAGTCTGGTAGCGCGGGAAAAAACACACGGGGGAACATCATGAAACTGAGAACGTGGGCAACCTGGTTGGCAGGGACGGCCATGACATGCTTGCTGGCCGCCTGCGGCGGTGGTGGCGGTGGCTCGAGCTCGCCCGCCACGCCTGCCGCGACCACGCCGCTGACCTTCACCGTCAAGATGAGCACGACCTCGGGCGAGGTAGGCGTGGGCCGCACGCTCACCATCAGCGCGCTGGCCGTGGACAGCAACGGCGTCGATGTCAGCGGCAATACGGTGTTCACCTGGAGCAGCATCGACAATGGCGTCGCCACGGTCGAGCCGGTCGCGGCCACGCCGGCCAATGCGGTGGTCCGCGGCATCGCCACCGGTACCACCAACGTGCAGGTGGTCGCGACGGTCAAGAACGCCGACAACACCACCACCACGCTGCCTGCGCAGACCGCCACCATTACCGTGGTGCCGGCTTCCGCGGTCAGCTACAGCCTGTCCATTCCCAATAACAATCTGTCGATGAGCGACGGCCAGGAGCTGCCGGTCAAGGTGTCGCTGATCGACAGCAATGGCAATGACGTCTCGGCCAGCGTCAACAGCTGGGCGTGGGCGAGCAGCGCCACCGCGGTCCAGGTCACGGCCAGCCAGAACAACGCCACGCTGAAGGCGAGCAACAGCTCGGCCACCGCGGCGGTGACGGCTGACGTGTCGGTGTCGGTCACGGCGCCGGATGGCCGCGCAATCGGCGGCGTCATCGTGGTGACGGTCGCGAAGAACGGCTCGGCAACCTATCGCGTGGTGACCACGCGCTACGGTCAGCCGGTGGATGCGCTGCAGGTGCTCAACGACCATCCGGCCAGGTTCACCTCGCGCGTGCTGCGCAACGACGGCCAGGATGTCACGGCCGACTTCGACGGTACCTGGACCTACACCGCTACCTCGCCGACGCTGTCGACTGCCGAAGCCGCGGGTACGCACGACGCCACGGTCAGCAGCAGCCTGGCCAAGGGCACCGGTCCGGTCCAGAGCACGCTGACGGTGACCGCCGTGAGCACCAAGCTGGCTGCGCGCCCGGCTGCCGCCCTGTCCGTTACCGAGAATCCGACCTGGTCGCTGGTCGACGACAACCAGCAGCCGTTGACGCTGCTGCTGACGCCGGCGATCCCGGTGGAAGTGACCGCGCGCATGCGGCACCTGGGCGATGATGCGCAGTACACCCAGTGCAAGGACTGGAAGTGGACCAGCACCGGTCCGGTGTCGCTGACGCCCAGCATGCTCATGTTGCCGCACCAGGTGCAAGCCACCGGCACCGCCGCCGGCGACTTCACCATCACTGCCACCTGCACGGTGATCGAAGACAACACGCCGCTGAAGCTGGTCTTCGTCGGCACTGTCAAGTAAGCAGCAACGTTCCCGCGCGCAAGTGAAACGCCCTCCGATGCGGAGGGCGTTTTGCATTGGATGCGGGCCGGCGGCTCCGGGAGCGACGGCATTGCTCCCAAAGCGTACCCATTTCTGCGCGACAGCGACAGGCGGTTTCCGTGCGCAGCAGAGCCCGCCACACAGCTCCAGCAACCGCGCGCTTTGCCCGCACCGCAGCCCACGCCAGCCATGCCTCGCACGCAAAGCGTACCCATTTCTGCGTGCCACGCAACGGGCCTGCACGGGCTGCGACGCACGCTCGCCAGCCCGCTCAGGGACGCGGCACGAGTGCGCGCAAACCGCCGCCAGCGCATCCCGCGCAAGCAGCGGCCGTACCCATTTCTGCGTAGAAGAGAAAACGGGCCCCGAAGGGGGAATGGAGGGAAAAGAGGAGGAAAGACGCGCCGTTCAGCGCTTGCGCACGAAGCGCACGACCTGTTCGGCAGGCTTTCCTTGCGCGTCGGTGGCGTTGGCGGTGTTGGACCCGCAGGTGTCGCAGCCGCCGTCGTCGCAGCCGCTGGCGCAGCCTGAGGCAGCCTGCGGGGCCAGCCAGCGCACCAGCCGGCCGCGCCAGCCGCTCGCGGCGGCGCCGCCCAGGCGTGTCGCGAGCGCGGCCTTGACGCGCTCGCGCGTGCGCGGCGCATAGCGCGCCACCACCGATACCGCGCACACCAGCACGATCAGCGGGACCAGCAGCGTTTCGATGGCGTGGTAGAGCGTCATGGCAGCGATGGCGTCAGCTGAACAGCAGCGCGACGCGATAAGTGACGAACGCGGCCAGGTAGGCCAGCCCGGTCAGGTACACGATCGAGCCTGCCATGACCTTCCACGAGTTGGTCTCGCGGCGGATCACCGCCAGCGTCGAGATGCACTGCGGCGCGAATACATACCAGGCCAGCAGCGCCAGCGCGGTAGCCAGCGACCATTGTGCCGCGATCATCGGCGCGAGCTGCGTGGCCATGGCTTCCTCGCTCCCCGACAGCGCATATACCGTCGCCAGCGCGCCCACCGCCACTTCACGCGCGGCCAGGCCCGGCACCAGCGCGATGCAGATCTGCCAGTTGAAGCCCACCGGCGCGAACACCTTCTGCAGCGCGTGGCCGATCATGCCGGCAAAGCTGTAGTCGATGGCCGGCGCGGTGGCGCCTTCCGGCGGCGCCGGGAAGGTCGACAGGAACCACAGCAGCACGGTCAGCGTCAGGATCACCTTGCCCACGCGTGACAGGAAGATGCGGGCACGCTCCCACAGGCCGATGGCTACGTCGCGCACATTGGGGATGCGGTACGACGGCAGCTCCATCAGCAGCGGATGGTCGGTGCGGTCGCGGCGGAAGAACTTGAGCGCATAGGCCACCACCAGCGCGCTGATGATCCCGGCCACGTACAGCGCGAACAGCACCAGCCCCTGCAGGTTGAACAGGCCCATCACCGTGCGTTCGGGGATAAAGGCGCCGATCAGCAGCGCATACACCGGCAGGCGTGCCGAGCAGGTCATCAGCGGCGCCACCAGGATGGTGGTGAGGCGGTCGCGCGGATCCTGGATAGTGCGCGTGGCCATGATGCCGGGGATCGCGCAGGCAAAGCTCGACAGCAGCGGGATGAACGAACGGCCGGACAGCCCCGCGCCCATCATCAGCCGGTCCAGCAGGAATGCGGCGCGCGGCAGGTAGCCCGATTCTTCCAGCGTGAGGATGAACAGGAACAGGATCAGGATCTGCGGCAGGAACACCACCACGCTGCCCAGGCCCGCGATCAGGCCGTCGACCAGCAGGCTCTTGAGCAGGCCGTCGGGCATATGCGCGCCAAGCAGTTCGCCGGCCCAGTGCACGCCGCCCTCGATGCCGTCCATCAGGGGCTCGGCCCACGAGAACACTGCCTGGAACATCAGGAACAGCAGCACCGCCAGCAGCAGCAGGCCGAACACCGGGTGCAGCACGATGCGGTCGAGGCGGTCGTCCAGCGCCGCGGTGCGCGCCGGCATGCTGACCGATGCGGCCAGCAAGCGGTTGACATCCGCGTGCACGTCAACATCGCTGGCGGGTTCGGGCGTGGGTGCCGGCGCGGCAGGCAGGGCGCCGTCGAGCAGCGCCAGCAGCGCGGCCGCGCCGTCGCGCTTGACCGCCACGGTGCTGACCACCGGCACGCCCAGCGCGGCGGCCAGCTTGTCACGATCGATCCGGATGCCGCGGCGCGCGGCGGCGTCGCTCATGTTGAGCACCACCACCATCGGCAGGCCCAGGCGGCGCAGTTCCAGCACAAAGCGCAGGTGTAGGCGCAGGTTGGTCGCGTCCACCACCGACACCAGCAGGTCGGGACGCTGCTCGCCCGCGCGCACGCCCATGCAGACGTCGCGCGTGATGGCTTCATCCAGGCTGGCTGCGTGCAGGCTGTAGGCGCCTGGCAGGTCCAGGATGCGCACCTGGCGTCCGGCCGGCGAGACGAAATGGCCTTCCTTGCGCTCGACGGTCACGCCGGCGTAGTTGGCCACCTTCTGCCGGCTGCCGGTCAGTCGGTTGAACAGTGCGGTCTTGCCGCAATTGGGGTTGCCTACCAGCGCGATGCGCAGGGCAGGATTCGGAGAGGCTGCTGCTGACATGTTCCGGAAGGGCTCAGGCGGTCCGCTTGGTCCGCTCATTCGGTGTGGACGCCTTGGCGCCGGGCTGTTCGCTCGCCTCGGCGGGCACGATGCTGGTCACCGAGGCGCTGGCAAGCTCGACGCCAATGCGCGCCGCTTCCACGCGGCGCAGCGCAAAGCGGGTAAAGCCGACCTGCGCGACCAGCGGATCCATGCCGAAGGGCCCATAGGCGATGATCTGGACAATCTCGCCAGGGACAAAGCCCAGCTCTCGCAGGCGGCGCGCAATCGGGTCGCCGGGCGTGGCGTCGTCCACCGATTGCACTACGGCGGGCGTGCGCCGTGGAAGTTCAGACAGCCGCATCATGCTTCCAGTCCATTGGCGCGGTCGTCCGACGCGGCCGTGGTGCGGCCGGCATGACCTCGCTGGGTACGTAAATGAAAATCGTTTTCATTGTATCGCAAATAAGGCACGGCGATGCCCTGCAAGTGGCAGGCACGCCAGCCGCCGCGCCAGCGCGGCAGGAGGCGAATGATAACCGTTGATAACCGTTGAAGACGCGCGTGCCGAAGGGACTAGCTTGGGGGCTGGCGGTGGCATGTCAGCGTGGCGGCACATATAGGCCGCCGGCATTTCGGAGTTCGGCTTTCCAGAACCTAACGCAACAGGTTTCATGCAACACCCTGCAATTACTGCATTTGCGTTATTGGATGCCGCAAGCCTGCGGCGTTAAGCTGCAAGCACGCTGAACACCCCGTTCCACGCGTACTTCACAAGCCATCGGTCACCGTGCCGGTGGCTTTTTCTTTGGGGTCGGCCCCTCTCGACGCCGCCTGCGTGGCCACCATCGCCACAAAGTTGTCGCGGGCGGGATGGTCGGGCGCCGTCTTCCACACGCAATAGACTTCGGAGCGCACCGCCGTGCCCGCCAGCGGCCGGAACGCCGCGCCTGCCATGCCCGAGCGCGCCAACGCCGCCGGCACCACGGCCACGCCCATGCCCTGCGAGACCAGCGACACCACCGAGAGCCAGTGGCGTACTTCGTGCCGGATCTGCGGGTAAAACCCCTGGGCCGCGCACATATCAAAGATACGGCTGTAGTAATCCGGCGACGCCTTGCGCGAGAACAGCACGAAGGCTTCGCCGCGCAGGTCCGCCAGCGCCAGTTCCGTCTGCGCCGCGAGCGGGTGGTCCGCCGGCAGGCAGCAGACGAACGGTTCGGCGTGCACGCGGGTTGCTTGCAGCGAGTCCGGCACGCGCCCGGTGTGGATAAATGCCGCGTCGAGCTCGTCGTGCAGCAGTGCATCGATCTGCTCCTGCGAATTCAGTTCGGTCAGCGCCACCTGGATGCCAGGGTAAGCCGCCTCGAAGCCGCGCAGGATCTGCGGCAGGCCGCGATACAGCATCGAGCCGACAAAGCCGACCCGCAGCCGGCCGATGGCACCCGCTTCGATCTCGCGCGCCAGCAGCCGTGCTGCTTCGGCCTGCGCCAGCAAGGCCGTTGCCGATTCGCGAAAGGCGCGTCCGGCCGCGGTCAGGCGCACGCCGCGGCTGTCGCGGTCGAACAGCCGGGCGCCGACCGAGGCTTCGAGCTGCTGGATGTTCAGCGACAGCGGCGGCTGCGAAATGGCGAGCCGGCGCGCGGCCCGGCCGAAGTGCAGTTCCTCTGCCAGCACAAGGAAATAGCGCAAGTGGCGGAATTCCATGGCGATACAAAAATTATATGGATCAAGCCAATTTTAGAATTAGACGCAAATCCTTGGGGTTTGAATAATGCAGACCAAAGGGCCGCAGCGTGTTCGTCAGCCATGCCGGTCCACCCGCCAAGGAGACCAGACATGCCGACCAGCGCCGTGCGCAATGCCGCACCTCACGCCCAGCCTGACAGCCCCGCCGCCGCCCATCCGGTGCCCGACCGCCAGGGTGGCAGCCTGCTCGCCGCCGACCCCGAGCTGCGTGCGCTGCTGCCGCTCTACCTGCCCGCGGACCTGTTCAATCACCTGCTGCCGCACCTGGAGCGCATGGGCGTGCTGGCCGGCGGCGTGCTCGACGAACTGGCCGCCGTGGCCGACCAGAACCCCCCGACGCTGAGCTACCGCACCCGCAGCGGCGTGGACGCGCAGCGCATCGACAAGCATCCCGCCTATGTGGAAATGGAGCGCGTGGCCTTCGCCGAATTCGGGCTGGCCGCCGCCTCGCACCGCGGCGGCGTGCTCGGCTGGGACAAGCCTATGCCGCCGGCGGCGAAGTACGCGCTCACATATCTGTTCGTGCAAGCCGAGTTCGGCCTGTGCTGCCCGCTGTCGATGACGGACTCGCTGACGCGCACGTTGCGCAAGTTCGGCGATCCGGCACTGGTCGAAAAATTCCTGCCCAACCTGACCACGCAGGTGTTCGAAGACCTGTACCAGGGCGCCATGTTCATGACCGAGCAGGGCGCCGGTTCCGACGTGGCCGCCACCGCCACGCGCGCGGTGCGCGATGCCGGCGCCGAGGGCGGTTGGCGCCTGCACGGCGACAAGTGGTTCTGCTCCAACCCCGATGCCGCGCTGGCGATGGTGCTGGCGCGCGTGGAAGACGAAGCCAGCAACGCCGTGCCCGGCCACAAGGGCGTATCGCTGTTCCTGCTGCCGCGCAAGCTGGCCGACGGCAGCGACAACCACTACCGCATCATCCGGCTCAAGGACAAGCTCGGCACCCGCTCGATGGCCAGCGGCGAGATCCGGCTGGAAGGCGCGCAGGCTTACCTCGTCGGCGAACCCGGCCGCGGCTTCGTGCAGATGGCCGACATGATCAACAATTCGCGCCTGTCCAACGGCGTGCGCGCCGCCGGCCTGATGCGCCGCGCGCTGACCGAGGGCCTGTTCATCGCGCATGAGCGCCGCGCCTTCGGCAAGCGCCTGGAAGACATGCCGCTGATGCGCCGCCAGCTGCTCAAGCTGACACTGCCCGCCGAGCAGGCCCGCACCATGGTGTTCCAGACCGCCGAGGCGCTGCGCCGCGCCGATGCCGGCGAGGCCGACGCCTACCCGCTGATGCGCATCCTGACGCCGCTGATCAAGTTCCGCGCCTGCCGCGACGCGCGCAAGGTCACCGGCGACGCGATGGAGATCCGCGGCGGCTGCGGCTATATCGAGGAATGGAGCGACCCGCGCCTGGTGCGCGACGCCCATCTCGGCTCGATCTGGGAAGGCACCAGCAATATCGTCGCGCTCGACGTGCTGCGCGCGATCCGCCGCGAAGGCGCGCTGCCGGTGCTGCAGGCACACTTGGCCGGGCTGCTGGCCGATACGCCAATGCACGCGCAAGCACGCGCCACCTTCGAAGGCGCCATCGGCGCTGCCGCGAAACTGGCCGCGCATGCCGCCGAAGCCGGCGCCGAGGGCGACCTGCTGGCGCGCCAGGCGGCTTCCGCGCTGTACCACGTGACCACCGCGGTGGCGATGGCCTGGGAAGCCGGCCGCATCGGCTCGGTGCGCCGCATGCGCCTGGCCCAGCTCGTGCTGCGCCACCGCGTGCTGCCGCAGGATCCGCTGGCGGCAGCCACCGAGCCGGAATGGCTGGCCGAGACGGTGGCGCCTCCCGCCGATGGCGTGGTGCGCGCGGCCGGCGCGGTCGCCGACGTCAACGTGTTCTGACGCGGTAGCCACTCCCCTTTGTTTGCTCTCCTCTCCCGCCTGCGGGAGAGGGGCCGGGGGAGAGGGCAGGCGGTGGCATACCGATACGCCTCGCTTCGTTGATGCTCCCGACCTCTCCCCAACCCTCTCCCGCAAGCGGGAGGGGGAGCACCCCCAGACGCCCCAACCATCCCGCCCTCCGCGGGAGATGTCCTACACCAGGAGACAACGCCATGAAACTCTGGCACCGCCTCGCGGCTATTGCCGCGTGCTCGCTCTGCATCGCCCCCGCCTTCGCGCAGAAGGACTTCCCGATCAAGCCCATCATGATGGTCGTCACCTATCCGCCGGGCGGTCCGACCGACGCCATGGCCCGCACGCTTGCCGCCGCGCTCAAGACCAGCCTGGGCCAGCCGGTGGTGGTGGAAAACCGCGCCGGCGCCGGCGGCAACATCGGCGCGGAGGCGGTCGCGCGCGCCGAGCCTGACGGCTACACGCTGATGTTCGGCACCTCGGCGCCGCTGGCGATCAACGTCAGCCTCTATCGCAAGATCAACTACGACCCGGTCAAGAGCTTCGCCCCAGTCATTCAGATCGGCCAGCTGCCCAACGTGCTGGTGGTGAACCCGTCGGTGCCGGCCAAGAACGTCAACGAGCTCATCGCCTACGGCAAGGCGCATCCGGGCAAGCTGACCTATGCCTCGTCCGGCAACGGCGCGTCGTCGCACCTGGCGGGCGTGCTGTTCAACAACGTCACCGGCACCGACTTCCAGCATATCCCGTACAAGGGCACCGGCCCGGCGCTGAACGACCTGCTCGGCGGCCAGGTCAGCATGACCTTCACCGACGTGCTGACCGCGATGCCCTTCATCAAGAGCGGCAAGGTGCGCGCGCTCGGTGTCACTACCAAGGCGCGCTCGCAGGCGCTGCCGGATGTGCCGACTGTCGCCGAGCAGGGCGTGCCGGGCTTCGACGTTTCGGTGTTCTTCGGCGTGGTGGCGCCGGCCGGTACGCCGCCAGAAGTGATCGGCAAGCTCAACCGCGCCTTCGCCGATGCGCTGAAGCAGCCCGAAGTCCGCAAGACCCTGCAGGCGCAGGGCCTGGAATTCGCGCCGTCGACCACCCCGGAGCAGCTTGGCGGCTTCGTCAAGGCCGAGGTCGGCAAGTGGCGCGCCGTGGTGCAGAAGTCGGGCGCACAGCTTGACTAAGCGACCAGGTGAACAGGAGCCAGCCATGACCCAATCCAGCCCCGGCGCGCTTGCCGGCATCCGCGTGGTCGACCTGTCGCGCATCCTGGGCGGCCCGTACTGTGGCCAGATCCTGGGCGACCACGGCGCCGACGTGCTCAAGATCGAACCGCCGCAAGGCGACGACACCCGTACCTGGGGGCCGCCGTTCAAGGACGGCGTCGCGTCGTACTACTTCGGCCTGAACCGCAACAAGCGCGTGATGCGGCTGGACCTGACCACGGAGGCCGACCGCACGGTGCTCCTCGCGCTGCTCGCGGACGCCGACGTGCTCGTCGAGAACTTCAAGACCGGCACCATGGAGAAATGGGGCCTGGGCTATGACACGCTGTCACAGCGCTTCCCGCGCCTGGTGCATTGCCGCGTGTCCGGCTTCGGCGCGGACGGTCCTCTCGGCGGGCTGCCCGGCTATGACGCTGCCGTGCAGGCCATGGCGGGTCTGATGAGCATCAACGGCGAGGCCGACGGCGACGCCCTGCGCGTGGGCCTGCCCGTGGTCGACATGGTCACTGGCATGAATGCCGCACTGGGCGTGCTGCTGGCGCTGCAGGAACGCGAGCGCAGCGGGCGCGGCCAGTTCGTCGAGGCGGCGCTCTATGACTCCGGCCTGTCGCTGCTGCACCCGCATGCGGCCAACTGGTTCATGAGCGGCAAGACGCCGGTGCGCACCGGCAACGCCCATCCGAACATCTACCCGTATGACACGGTGGCGACGGCCACGGACCCGATTTTTCTTGCGGTCGGCAACGACCGGCAGTTCCGCATCCTGTGCGAACACCTGCAGGTCGCGGCGCTGGCCGACGACGAGCGTTATGCCACGGCAGGCGCGCGCTCGGTGAACCGGGTGGCGCTGAAGGCCGAACTGGAGGCGCGCACGCGCGCGCTGGATGGTAAGGCATTGGCCGACACGCTGGTGGCTGCGGGCGTGCCGTGCGCGCCGGTGCTGTCGGTGGCCGATGCGTTGCAGCATCCGCATACCGTGCATCGGGAGATGGTGGTGGAGATGGAGGGCGGCTACAAGGGGCTGGGCGCGCCGGTCAAGCTGAGCCGGACGCCGGCCACCTACCGGCATGCGCCGTTGACGGAGGGGGATGCGTTTCTGGATTAGGCGCAGCCGAGTCTGCCGACAACGCCCGATCCGCGCGTGATGTCTCCCCTCTCCCGCAGGCGGGAGAGGGGAGCAAACACTCACCCGGGAATCATTCCCGGCAGCCAATAAGCCTGCACCATCGTGATCACCCCGATGATCACCGCAAACAACAGGCTGTGCTTGACGGTAAACCGGAACAGCTCCGACTCCTTCCCGACCAGCCCCGTCGCCGCGCAGGCCACCGCGATCGATTGCGGCGAGATCATCTTCGCGGTCACGCCGCCGGTGGTGTTGGCCGCCACCATCAGCGTGTCGGACACGCCGATCTGGTGCGCGGTGGTGTTCTGCAGCGCGCAGAACAGCGCGTTGGAGGAGGTATCCGATCCGGTCAGGAACACGCCCAGCCAGCCGAGGAACGGCGAGAAGAACGGGAACGCGGCACCGGTGCCGGCCAGCAGCAGCGCCAGCGTGGACGACATGCCGGAGTAGTTCGCGACGAAGGCAAAGGCCAGCACCAGCCCGATCGACAGCACCGGGCGCGCCAGTTCCACCAGCGTCTCGCCAAAGGTCGCCAGCAGCGCGCGCGGCTTCATCTTAAGCAGCACCGCGGAGATCAGGGCGGTCAGCAGGATCGCGGTACCCACGGCGGACAGCAAATCGAGCTTGAGCACGGCATCATAGGCCTTGGGCGTGGCCACGATCGGCGCGGCCTTGATCACCATCTGGTCCAGCCCCGGCACCTTGAACTTCAGCACCGTGCCCGCCAGCGCGCCGTTGGCGGCGAACAGCGCCTTGAACGGCTGCAGGCTCCATACCGTGACGATCGCCGTCAGGATGCCGAACGGTGCCCAGGCGCGCAGCGTCTGCGCCAGCGTGTAGGGCGATGCCTTGCGGCTCACCGGAGCGCCGCCGAAGCCGCCGCCAAAGCCGGCCAGCGCCACGGTACCGCCGCTGACCGCACCGCCTGCGCGCTGCGAAGCGCTGCGCGGCTGCCAGACCTTCAGGAACGCGGCCAGCGACACCAGGCTCACCAGCGCCGAGGTGATGTCCGGCAGTTCCGGCCCGATATGGTTGGAAGTGAAGTATTGCGTCACCGCGAAGCTGCCGCCGCACACCAGCGCCGCCGGCCACGTCTCGCGCACGCCCTTGGCGCCGTCCATCATGAACACCAGCCAGAACGGCACCAGCAGCGACAGCAGCGGCAGCTGGCGGCCGGCCATGGCGCCGATATGGAAGGGATCGATGCCCGTGACCTGCCCGGCCACGATGATGGGAATGCCCATCGCGCCAAACGCCACCGGCGCGGTATTGGCGATCAGGCACAGCCCCGCGGCATACAGCGGATTGAAGCCCAGGCCGACCAGCAGCGCGGCGGTGATCGCCACCGGCGCGCCGAAGCCCGCCGCGCCTTCCAGGAAAGCGCCGAAGGCAAAGCCGATCAGCAGCATCTGCAGGCGCTGGTCGTCGGTGATCGCCAGCACCGAGGCGCGGATGATATCGAACTGGCCGGTCTTGACCACGATCTTGTAGAGGAACACCGCGGTCACGATGATCCATGCGATCGGCCACAGCCCGTAGGCAAAGCCGAAGCCGGCCGCGGCCAGCGCCTGCTGCACCGGCATGCCGTAGGCGAGGATCGCCACGCCGAGCGCCAGCAGCAACGTGACCGCGGCGGCGACATGACCCTTCATGCGCCACACGGCCAGCGCGATGAAGAAAAACAGGATGGGAATGGCCGCCGCCAGCGCCGACAGCCACAGGCTGCCTAGCGGCGTATAGAGTTGGGTCCAGGGTTGCACGTTTTAGTCTCCTGCTTCAGTGGTGTTTCGGGAAAATGTTTGTTGTTCTGGGAAGCGCGACGGCTTGATTCCGGCCGCCTGTGTGCTCCCTCTCCCGCTTGCGGGAGAGGGAGCACACAATCGGGAGTCGGAAGGATCGGGCGCCTACTCCGGCTGCCCCTTCTCCTTGAGCAGATCCGCCAGGCTCTTCGCCGCCGGCTTCAGCGGCGTGCGATGCTGCGTCCATCCCATCTGCTTCGACGGCGCCAGCGCACGCAGTCTTGTGGCCGCCCAGCGGAACAGCCGGTAAGTGGCCGGGTGCGAGTACGCCCCGCTCCAGAAGCGCCACACCAGGTGCTCGCCCTTGCTGTACTTCGCACCCTGGCCACGCAGCGGGTTGACCACCCGTTCCTCGGGATCGCGGTTCGATTCGGTGCGCAGGCGTACCAGCAATTGCGGGATCGGAATGCGCACCGGGCAGACCTCACCGCACGCGCCGCACAAGCTGGATGCGGTGGGCAGGTCCGCAGTGGCTTCGAGTCCCAGCAAATGCGGCGAAATGATCTTGCCGATCGGACCGGGATAGGTCGTGCCATAGGCATGGCCGCCGATGCGCGTATAGACCGGGCAGTGGTTCATGCATGCCCCGCAGCGGATGCACTGCAGCGTGGCGCGCAGCTGCGCGTCGGCGTAGGCCTGCGTACGGCCGTTGTCGAGCAGTACCAGGTGCACCTCGCGCGGCCCGTCGCGCTCGCCGTCGCGGCGCGGGCCGGAGATGAGGTTGAAATACGTGGTGATGGCCTGCCCGGTGGCCGAGCGCGTCAGCAGGCTCGACAGCGGCACGATGTGCTCGAGCTTCGCCACTACCTTTTCCATGCCCATGATGGCGATATGCACATCGGGGACGGTGGTGGAAAGGCGGCCGTTGCCCTCGTTCTCGACCAGCCACAGGGTGCCGGTGTCCGCCGCGGCGAAGTTGACGCCGGACAGGCCGATATCGGCGCCGACGAACTCCTGCCGCAGCGCGCGGCGTCCGGTCTGGATCAGCGCGTCGACGTCCTCGGTATAGGGCGTGTCGGGAATATGCTGCTCGAACAGCGCGGCGATATCGCCCTTGGTCTTGTGGATCGCCGGCATCACGATATGCGACGGCTTCTCGCCCGCAAGCTGGACGATGTACTCGCCCATGTCCGACTCGATGCATTCGACGCCGCGCTCGGCCAGGTAATGGTTCAGCTCGATTTCCTCGCTGGCCATCGACTTGCCCTTGATCACGCGCCTGGCCTGCCTCGCTGCCGCGATGCCGTGGATGATGCGGTTGGCGTCGTCGGCGGTCTCGGCCCAGTGGACCTGAACACCGGCGGCGGCGAGCTTGTCCTCCAGCTGCACCAGCAGATCCGGCAGGTTGGCGAGCGCGTGCTGACGCACCGCCTCGCCCAGGTCGCGCAGCCGCTCCAGCTCATCCGCGTCGGGAAACTGCGCCAGCCGCTTGCCCTGCAGGAAGTCCATCGCGCCGCGAAAGCTCTGGCGCAGCTTGGGATCGTCCAGCGCCTCGCGCGCACGCGCCTTGAAGTCTTGCGGCGCGACGAAATGCAGCGTGCTCTGGCTCATTGCGGGGCCTCCGTGTTGTCGATGTCCCGCACGATGACGACCCACAGCCGGCGCGGGCCGTGCGCGCCATAGGCCAGCGTCTGCTGGATATCGGAAGTCTTGGACGGGCCCGAGATCATCACCAGGTTGGTCGGCATGCCGTCGCGCCAGCGTTCGGCGCGCGCGGCCATGTGCAGGTCATGGTGCAGCGTCGATGCGCGCACCAGCGCCACATGCAGCGGCGGCACCAGCGACACCGTGCGCGGCGAACCTGCGTCCGGGGCAACGATCAGCGTGCCGGTGGCGGCAATGCCCGAGCGCGCCACGGTGAAGCCGGCGTCGACGGTGTCGAACAATTCTGCTTTCCAGGTTTCGATGGGGCGGTCAAAGCCGATGGCTTCGACCTGCGGCGGCAGCGCGGCAGCCAGCGCCGCGCCGGCGCGGCTGGCGGGGTCGAGCAGCACGCGCCGGACGCCGGCTTCGGCCAGCGCCGAGGCCAGCAGCACAGGCCACGCTTGCTCATCGGCGCACCAGACTTCCGCGTGCAAGGCTTCCAGTGCGATGCGCATCGCATCGATCAACGCGTCGACGCTCGGAGCGCCATGTCGGCGTGCCTCGAAATGGCCATCGATGCGGCGGTCCAGTTCAGCGGTGGAGGATGCAGGCGCGGGAGCGGCGGCGCGCAGCCGGCCGAGCATTCGTTCGCGGGCGCCGGGCGTGCTCATGCGGCACCTCCGGTACGGCGCCACAGGAAGCTGGCCAGGTGTTCGACCTGCAGCGGCGCGCCGTCATGCGCGGCGGTGTGGCCGATATTGAGCAGGCAGCCGCAGTCGGCCGACACCAGCCGCTCGCAGCCGGTGGCGCAGGCGGACGCAACCTTGTCGCGCACCATCGCGCCGGAGATATCGGGATGCTTGAGCGAGAACGTGCCGCCGAAGCCGCAGCATTCCGACTCACGCTGATGCTCGACGCGGGTTACGCCCGGCAATGCGTCGACCAGCGCCACGCCGTGCTGGCGCGTACCCATTTCGCGGCGGGCGCCGCAGGAGGTATGCAGCACGATCCGCTCGGGCGCCTGGCCCGGGGGCATGGCGTCGTCGAAATCGACGTGGAGCACGTGGAGCAGGAATTCGCCCAGCTCGTAGATGCGCTCGGCCAGAGCGCGTGCCTTCGGGCCTGCCACGGGATCGTCGGCGAACAATTGCGGCCAGTGGTGGCGCATCATGCCCGCGCATGACCCGGACGGCACGACCACCGGCCATGGCTGGCTGAACAGGTCCAGTTGCGCGCGGGCTACCGCACGCGCGGCGTCGGGGTTGCCGCTGCTGTATGCCGGCTGGCCACAGCAGCTCTGCGCACGCGGAAAGTGTACGGTGAGGCCTTCGCGCTCGAGCAGCCGCACGGCGTCGAGCCCGGCCTGCGGCACGAACAGGTCGACCAGGCAGGTGGCAAAGAGGTAGGCCTGCGTCGGGGCAGGGCCGCTGGGGTACTGACGATCCTTCATGTCTCGCTCCGGATGTGCTGGGGTTGCGCTGCTGGGTCGCACATTTGGGCGCATAATTCCCGCTTCCGAGCGGCAGTTCAAATTGGTTGGACCAGTCGGCGGGGCGGCTGAGGAGCGAGGGCGGACGGCATGACGGTGGCGGCACAAAGAAGCGGGCGCACCCGCGGGCGCGTGGAGGTGGTCATGCGCCAGATGGAAACCGCGCTGCTCGACGGCACCTGGCCGCCAGGCACGCGGCTGCCGGCCGAGCGCGTGCTGGCCGAGCAGTACGCGGTGGCGCGCAACACCGTGCGCGAGGCGATCCAGCGCCTGGCCGCGCGCGGGCTGCTGCAAAGCCGGCGCGGCGCGGGTGTCTATGCCACCGACCAGCTGCGCGCCGGCATTGCTTCCCCATGGGGCCAGCTGGTGGCCGACCATCCCGCGCTGCGCGACGACATCCTGGAGTTCCGCCGCGTGCTGGAAGGTGCCACCGCCTACTTCGCCGCGCTGCGCGCCGACACCGCCGACGTCAAGCGCATCCGCTCCCTGATGGACGAACTCGAACGCGCCCGCGCCGGCGACGACAAGCAAGCCGAGGCCGATGCCGATGCGCGCCTGCATGACGCCATCGCGCTGGCCTCGCACAACACCATGTTCCTGCACCTGCATACCAGCGTGATCGGCATGCTGCGCGAACACATCACCATCAATGGCACCGGACTGCGCGAGCAGGACGACAGCGCCTCGGAACTGTTGCTGCTGCAGCACCGCACGCTATGTGATGCGATCTGCGCGCGCCGGCCGGAAGAAGCGCGCACGGCCATGCAGACGCATATCGACTTCGTGCGCAGCCGGGTCGAACAGGACGAACAGGACGGGCGCTGAATGCGCACAGTTGCAATTGGTCGGACCAGCGGGCGCTACGGCGCTGGCATTGAAAACCTCTCCAAGGCCAGCAATGGCCAGGGCGCCGTGGTCATATCAGGCCGGCCCCGGCCAGTTCCCGCTTCAGGTAGGCATAGAAGATCGGCCCTGCAATCACGCCGGGGATCCCGAACAGCGTCTCCATCAGCAGCATCACGACCAGCAGCTCCCACGCCGCCGCCTGGATACGCGCGCCGATGATGCGGGCGTTCAGGAAATACTCCAGCTTGTGGATCACCACCAGGAACACCAGCGACGCCACCGCGATCGGCAGCGACACTGACAACGACGCCACCACGATGGCCGTATTGGAAATCAGGTTGCCCAGCACCGGGAGCAAGCCGGCCACGAAGGTGATGACCACCAGCGTCTTCGACAGGGGCAGGTGCACGCCGAACAGCGGCAGCACCAGCAGCAGGTAAAGCGCCGTCAGCAAGGTATTGATCGTCGAGATCTGGATCTGCGCAAAGATGAACTGCGAAAACGCCTGCTGCAGCGTACGCGCCCGCGCCACCAGCGCAGCCGCCAGCGGCCGGCGGTTCGGCCGCGACACTGCCCGGTAAAGCGCCACCATCGCGCCGATCACCAGTCCGATCAGGATATGCACCAGCGTGCGCAGGACCTCCGCCCCCAGCTTCTGCGCCATGGCCGCATGCGCGCGCAGCGCTTCGATCAGCGCCGTGGCCAGCTCGTCCACCCCGTTAGGCAGCGCGTCGCTGAGCCACGACGGCAACTGCCCGCGCGACTGGTCGATAATGTCGGCGACATGGTTCAGCAGTCCGTCCAGCGTATTGCCCTCGCCACTGACAAAGCGCACCAGCAACCAGCCGGCCAGCGACAGCCCGAGCAGGATCAGCGCCGACAGGATCGCCACCGCCAGCGCATCGTGCCGCTGGTTCAGCCGCTTCAGCCGCGGCGCCAGCACATCGACCAGGGAATACAGCAGCAGCCCGGACAGCAAGGCTGCCACCAGGTTCGCCTGGAGCACGGTCCAGAGCGCCAGGGCAGTCAGGACATAGGCGACGGCACCGACGCTGTACCACGCGGCCGGCAGAAGGCGCGGGGCGTTGGTCGGGTCGGGGTCTTTCATTTATGGTCTCCGGCGTTGGGGGCCACGATACGCGCGCGGCGGTTGCGGGGCGGATCAGCTAGCGCTCGATTGTCGGGGCGGGGGCGGGGTTAGGCAAGCACTGGGACGCGCCAGCCAGGTGCTCCAACGGTGACTATATTAGGGGCATCGGCTTCGATATCGGAACGGCATTCCCCATGGCATATACCCACACCATTGGCAGCCAGCGCCATGTCTTCGGCGACCTGCGCACGCTGCTGGCCAAGGCCAGCCCGGCGCGCTCCGGCGATGCCCTGGCCGGCATCGCCGCCGCCAGCGAGCAGGAACGGATGGCCGCGCGCCTGGCGCTGGCCGACGTGCCCCTGGACCGGTTCCTCGCCGAGGCGCTGGTGCCCTATGAAGAGGATGAGGTCACGCGCCTGATCGTCGACCGGCACGATGCCTCTGCGTTTGCCGCGATCGCCGCCACTACGGTCGGCGACCTGCGCAACTGGCTGCTGCGGCATGAGACCGACACCGCCACGCTGGCGCGCGTCGCGCCCGGTGTCACCCCCGAAATCGCGGCCGCGGTCAGCAAGCTGATGCGCAACCAGGATTTGGTGGCGGTGGCGCGCAAATGTCAGGTGGTGACGCGCTTTCGCGATACCGTCGGCCTGCCGGGGCGGCTGGCGGTGCGGCTGCAGCCGAACCATCCTACCGACGATCCCAAGGGCATCGCCGCTTCCGTTATCGATGGCCTGCTGTATGGCTGCGGCGACGCCACCATCGGCGTCAATCCGGCCTCGGACAACCTGGGCGCCATTGTCTCGCTGCTGCATATGCTCGATGCGCTGCGCAGCCGCTTCGATATCCCGACGCAGACGTGCGTGCTGACCCACGTCACCAACACGCTGCGCGCGATCGCGCAGCGCGCGCCGGTGGACCTGGTGTTCCAGTCGGTGGCGGGCAGTGAACGCGCCAATACGGCCTTCGGCATCAGCCTGGCGCTGCTGGCCGAAGCCCACGACGCCGCGCGGGGCCTCGCGCGTGGCACGGTCGGCGACAACGTCATGTATTTCGAAACGGGGCAGGGCAGCGCGCTGTCGGCCAACGCCCACCATGGCGTCGACCAGCAGACCATGGAGGCGCGCGCCTACGCCGTGGCGCGTGCGTTCTCCCCGCTGCTGGTCAATACCGTGGTGGGCTTTATCGGGCCGGAATACCTGTACGACGGCAAGCAGATCATCCGCGCCGGGCTCGAGGACCACTTCTGCGGCAAGCTGATGGGCGTGCCGATGGGCTGCGACGTTTGCTACACCAATCATGCCGAGGCCGACCAGGACGACATGGACACGCTATTGACGCTGTTCGGCGTGGCCGGCATCAACTTCATCATGGGCGTGCCGGGCGCCGACGACATCATGCTGAACTACCAGAGCACTTCGTTCCACGATGCGCTGTACCTGCGCGAAGTGCTGGGCCTGCGCCCCGCACCGGAGTTCGAGCAATGGCTGCAGCGCATGGGAATCGCCGATGGCGCCGGCCGACTGCTGGAGCCGTCCGGGCGCCTGCCGCTGCTGCAGATGGCGCACAGCCTGTAAGGCCGCCCCCGAGCCACTCTTCACGACACGCCATGCCTGAGCTTCCTTCGCCCCCTGCCCCCCCTGCCAATACCGCCGCTACGCCGGACGCCGATCCATGGCAGCGCCTGCGCCAGTTCACGCGCGCGCGCATCGCATTGGGCCGCACCGGCCACAGCCAGACCACAGACGCCGTGCTGGCGTTCGGCCTGGCCCATGCGCAGGCTCGCGATGCCGTGCACTTGCCGCTGGACGCCGAGGCCATCGCCGACGCACTGCGGCAGGCCGGGCTCGACCACGTGCTTGCCCACAGCGCTGCGCCCGACCGCACCCATTACCTGCGGCGCCCGGACCTCGGCCGGGGCCTGGATGACGAGAGCAGGGAGCGCCTGGCCGCGGCGCGACCGCAGCAGGCGCCCGATGTCGTGTTCGTGATCGCCGACGGACTTTCGGCCCTGGCCGCGCAAACGCACGCGGTGGCGGTGCTGGAAGCGACGCGCCAGCGCTTGCCGCAGGCATGGCGGATCGGACCCGTGGTGGTGGCGGAACAGTCGCGTGTCGCGCTCGGCGACGATATCGGCGCCGTGCTGGGCGCGCGTCAGGTGGTGATGCTGATCGGCGAACGGCCCGGGCTGAGTTCGCCCGACAGCCTCGGCATCTACCTGACCTATGCGCCGCAACCCGGCCGTACCGATGCCGAGCGCAACTGCATCTCCAATGTGCGGCCCGAAGGACTGTCCTATGCGCAGGCCGCGCAACGGCTGGTGTTCCTGCTGCGTGGCGCCGTGGCAATCGGGCGCTCGGGCGTGGATCTGAAGGACGACAGCGAGCACGCATTGGCCGGAGCGACGCCGCAGGCAACTCCGTTGCAGGACCACCCATGAAAAACGGCCACCGTGGATGAATCCGCGGTGGCCGCAGCGCAACGTAGCCGCGCTACATCATGCGGCGTGAGAAGTGCCCGGGCGTGGCATCTGACATCAGGTCCATGAACTGGTCCCGTGTCATGTGCACCAGTTCCTGGTGGTCGCCGCCCTCGAAATACACTTCGGGCTGCTGCATCAGGCTGTCGTCGACATAGGTTTGCATGCCATACGCCATGGCGACCGGCGGGATCGCACCAAGGTCGCAATCCTTGAAGATCTCACGGATTTCATCCTCATGCGCGAGCACCAGGTCGCGGCCGGTCTGTTCGCAGATTGCAGCCATCTGCAGGTGATGGCTCGAAGGGATCACGGCGGCGACATAGCCGCGCTCGTCTTCGAGCAACAGGGTCTTGGCCAGACGGTCTCCGGGAATGTGCGCCGCCTCGGCAGTGGCCATGCTGCTGAGGGTGTAGGGGTGGCGGATAATGTCGTACTGGGTATTCTTGCTACTCAGGCAGTTTGCGAGCGTGCTAGACAGGGCCATGGTTGCTCCTCAGGACAGGGATACGCCTACGGTTATCCTTGTGCTCCTAATATAGTGCCTGGCGCCGTGCCCAACGGCTCCCGATCCGCTTTGCACCCCTAGCGGTGCAGCCGCGGCCACACCGCCTGCAGCTCCGTTTTCAGGAAGTTCAGCAGGTAGCGCGTGGCCAGTGTCTGGTAGCGGTTTGGCATGGTCAGCATGTACAGCCGGCTGCCGAACACGCTGATGCGGTAATCCGGCAGCAGCTGCACCAGCCCGCCGCTCGCCAGTTCCTCGCCGATCGCGTAGATCGGCGTGATGCCGATGCCCAGGCCGGCTACCACCGCTTCCTTCAGGAAGCCGAAGTTGTCAGAACTGAGCGTCGGCTCCAGCACGACCTGTTCGCGGGTTTCCTGCGCTTCGCTGCCGGGCCGCGTTCCCGCGACCTTCAGCTTTTGGCCCACCGGCGAGGCGCATACGATCGCCTGCCCCTGCAGGTCGGCGAGCGCCTGGGGCAGGCGATGGTTTGCCAGGTAAGCGGGCGAGGCGCAGATGACCCAGTCCACCGCGCCGATCTCGGTGGCGACGACTGAATCGGGCGGCGTGGAAATGATGCGCAGCGCCACGTCCACATCCTCGGACACCAGGTTGTGCACGCGGTTGTCGAAGACGACATCGAGCGTGATGTCGGGATAGCGCTGCTTGAACTGCACCAGCAGCGGCGACAGCAGCGTATGGCCGAGGCCGGTAGGGACCGAAAGCCGCACATGGCCCCGCAGGCTCTTGCCCATGTTGCTGATCAGCGCATTTGCCGCCGCCACCTCGCCGAGGATATTGCGCCCGTGCTCGTACAGCCCGGCACCCACCGGGGTGGGCTCGACATGGCGGGTGGTCCGCCGCAGCAGCTGCACGCCCAGCTCTTCCTCCAGCGCCTTCAGGCGGTAGCTGACATTGGCGCGCGTCATCTTGAGCTTGCGCGCGGCTGCGCTCAGGTTGCCGGCGTCGACGATGTCGACGAACAGGCGCAAGGCGTTGAGGTCCATGGCTAGAAGGAAACAAAAAAGGCCCGGCCAGCCGCGTGGCGGGCGCCGGCCCCGTATATTGCCATGCTGGCGCGCGCACCTCGGCGCTGCCGTGCAGCATATGGCGAAGTCAGGCTCGGTGTCATCGGGGCTTGCTGGAGATTGTCCAGCCGGCAGGACAGTGTGTCCCGCGTTTCAGCCGCCCCAGACGGCTTTCCAGGCCGCGCATCGCTTGCACTGAACGCGGCTCTGGGCAATGATTCGAGCCACACCGTCAACCGGCCCGACGCGCCCCCGTTTGCCATGCACCGCTTGATGCGCCGCTGGCTGTGCCTGCCTTTGATCATTGCCGGCGCCAGCGCCTCTGCCCAGGACCTGGTCGAATGCAAGCGGATCGAGCATGACCAGCTGATTGCCGCCACCCAGGAAACGCTGCTGTTCCTGCGCTGCCGCGCGCGCCAGGTTGCCTACGAAGCGCCACGCCTCAAAGGCGTATCGCAGCGCTTCAAGGATGACCTGATGTTCGCTTGCCTGGACCAGGCGGACGCGGTCGAACACCAGTTGCGCGTACGTCATGGCTATTCGCGGGAATCGCTGGCGCGCCAGCGCTGCCTTGCGCCGGCCGGTGCGCCTGGCTGAGCCACGCGGCTGCCCTCGACGAGCCGCCGCGCCGGCACGGCTCACGCTTCCCGCGTCATGCCGGCCAGGTCGATCCACTTGCGGAACTGCTCCTCGGTCACATGTCCGGACGCGATCGCGGCTTCCCGTAGCGACAGGTTGCGCTGCACCGCCAGCTTGGCGATCTCGGCGGCCTTGTCGTAGCCGATATGCGGGTTGAGCGCCGTGACCGGCATCAGCGAGCGTTCCAGCAGTTCTGCAATGCGCCCGCGGTCGGCCTCGACGCCCTCGACCATATGCTCGGCAAAGCTCGACGCCGCCCCCGCCAGCAGGCTGACCGACTGCAGCAGGCTGTAGATGATCACCGGCTTGTACGCATTCAGCTCGAGCGTGCCCAGGCCGTTGGCCAGCGTCACCGTGGTGTGGTTGCCGATCACGCGGCAGCACACCATGGCCAGCGCCTCCGCCTGGGTCGGATTGACCTTGCCCGGCATGATCGACGAGCCTGGCTCGTTGGCCGGCAGGATCAGCTCGGCGAAGCCTGCGCGCGGCCCCGAGCCCAGCAGCATGAAATCACGCGCGATCTTCAGGAATGACGAAGCGGTGGTGTTGAGCGCGCCCGACAGGTCCGCCAGCGCATCATGCGAGGCCTGCAGCGCGTAGCGGTTGGGCGCGGGCTCGAACGGCAGGCCGGTGTAGTCGGCCAGGGCGCGCGCAAAGGCCGCGGCAAAGCCGTGCGGCGCGTTCAGCCCGGTGCCGACCGCGGTGCCGCCCTGCGCGACTGGCATGGCGCGCAGCATGGCCTGCTGCAGCCGCGATTGCGCATCCGCGACCTGCGTCATGTAGCCAGAGAACTCTTGGCCCAGCGTCAGCGGGACCGCGTCCTGCAGGTGCGTGCGGCCCACCTTGACGATATCGGCAAAGGCTTCCACCTTGCGCGCGAAAGTCTGCTGCAGCTGCTCCAGCGCCGGCAGCAGCTGTTGCTGGATCGCACGCGTCGCGGCGATGTGCATCGCGGTCGGGAAGCTGTCGTTGCTCGACTGGCTGGCATTGACATGGTCGTTCGGATGCACCGGCTGCTTGCTGCCGACTTCGCCGCCGAGCAGCTGGATCGCGCGGTTGGCGATGACCTCGTTGAGGTTCATGTTGGTCTGCGTGCCCGATCCGGTCTGCCAGACCGACAGCGGAAACTCCTGCGGCCAACGGCCTTCGATCACTTCCGTGGCCGCCTGCTCGATGGCGTGCGCCAGCTCGGGCTGGAGCACGCCCAGTTCACGGTTGGCGCGGGCCGCACACAGCTTCAGGATGGCGAAGGCCTCGACCAGCGCGGGCGGCATCTTCTCGTCGCCGATGCGGAAGTTCTGGCGCGAGCGTTCGGTTTGCGCACCCCAGAGGCGGTCGGCGGGCACCGGCACATCGCCCAGGCTGTCTTTCTCGATGCGGGTGTTGCTGGCGGCAGGCTTGGACATGGACAGACTCCTTGGCAAGGCAAGGGACGCCGCTGCGGGCGCCGGAATTGCCGAATGGAAGGAACGCGGCGCAAGGCGGGTGCCGGCGAGTCATGCCGTCGAAAGCCAGGCCGCGCCCCGGCCGTGTGTGTGCAGTCCACCAGACTACCCGCAGGCGCGCTGCGTGCGTTCAAGTCCATGCTGCCCGCCGGGTTAACCCACATGCGGCCGACGCGGCGGGCCGGGGCGCGCTACGCCGTCATCTTGAGGCACTGCTCCATGCAAACCGTGCAGGCCCGCGCGCACTCCTGGCAATGCTCGGCGTCATGGCGCTCGCATTCCTCCTTGCACCACTTGCAGACTTCGGCGCAGTCCTCGCAGACCAGCGGCGCGAACTCGCTGTTGCGCAGCATGTAGGAGGCGGCCAGCTGCGCGATGCCGGCGACATCCATGTCCAGCGCAATGCAGCGCGCCATCCTGTGCACGTCCTGCTCTTCCAGGCAGGCCGCAGCGCATTTCAGCGCGGCGGCGGCACAGGCGTTGCACGCGGCGATGCAGTCGGCGTAGCGGGCGGCGTTTTCCTGCACGGTGGGTCGGATCATCGAGCGTCCTCCTTCGGGGTAGTGGATGGAACCGTGAATGCCGGCGTGGGAACCGGCGGGCGCGGACTCACACCTCGCCGCCACTGTCGGCGGCAAGCGCGGTCCCATGGCATGCCCGCGGTGATGCGGGCGCCGCAAAGGCGCTGTCACGGGGCATCGTTATCCACAATAGCAGGCGAAAGTCGATCCTGCGGGCCCGGTACTTGCAGCGCCGTGGTGGTTACAATGCCGCCTGCGCCAGGCGTTCCGGATGAGGGGGCGCGGGTATCGTGCCCGGCACCCGGTGCGGCCGTCGGGCACCACCGCCCCCTGAACCGCATCTAACAGGAAACCGCAGACAGCACAGACAGCATGGAGCACGCCCAGGCTCCGGCCGGGCATGCGACAGGCCGCCAGACGGCCACCCAACAACACACCGCACCGCGCGGCCACCGTGGCCGCGGCGGGGCAAGCACACCGGCAGCACGGGAAGGAAGGACATCATGGGCGAGGCAAAGAGACGGGGCACCCCCGAAGAGCGTGCGGCACAGGCGCGCGCGAAGGTCGAGGCCTTGCGCCCCGCGCAGCTGGTCTGCGGGCACTGCAAGACTGCGTTCAAGCAGTTCGACACCCTCAACGTGCCGGGCCTGCCCGGCATCGACGCCGTATTCGGCGGAGAATGCCCCAGCTGCGGCAACGACGTGGTGGTCTTCAAGGGCGCGCCGGAAGCCGTGGCGCAGGCCATGATCGCCTGGGAAAAAATGCTGGGCGCCGACGCCCAGCTTGGCTACCAGTCCAGCGACGGGCGCCATGTCCCGTTCGAGCCGGAGGGCAGCGCTGCGGAAACTGCCGGTGCCGTGCCCGGCAAGCCCGGCGGCACGCTGCATTGACGGGCTGCCGGCCCTCGCGGCCGGCAGCCTTGGCAACTGCTCCGCACGCGCCTGCTGGGGGCTGAGCTCGCCGGCCAGTTCGGGCGGACCGGTTTCCTAGCGTCCGCGCCCGGCGCCCCTGGCGCGGTACAGCCCTTGTGCATCCGGCGCGGCCTTGTGCATCCGGCACGGTATAGTGCCGCGTTATCGCAAGGCACGCAGTCCATTTCCCGGGCGCTGGCCAGCCTGCCGGGGTTCCGTGGCAGGCGCGTCGCCGGCGCCAGACCGTTACCGAAGACCATGAGACTGACTGCGCTTTCCCCTGCCTTGCTAGCGCTGCTGGTCGCGGCAAGCGGGGCGCTGCTGACTGCGGGGGCGTGGCGCCAGGTACAGCAATTCGAGCTGCGGGTGGCTCAACAGCATTTCGATGCGCTGCTGAACCAGGCCGACAGCGCACTGCGCGAACGCATGCTCGAGAACGAAAGGCTGCTGCGCGGCGTGGCGGGCCTGATGACGGCCAATCCGGCAACTTCGCGCGCGCAATGGCGCAACTATCTCTATACCGCCCAGCTCGACGAGCTGCCGCCCGGCACGCAATCGATCGGCTACGCACCGCTGGCGGCACCGCGGCAGGTCGAATCCCTGGTCGCGGCCGCGCGCGCCGATGGCCTTGCCGGTTACGGGATTCATCCCGCCGGCAGCCCGCGCAGCCTCTACGCGCCCATCCTCTATGTGGAGCCGCTGGCCGGGCGCAACGCCCGCGCCGTTGGCTTCGACCTGCTGTCCGAGCCGTCCCGTCGCGCCGCGATGGAAGCGGCGCGCGACAGCGGCGAGCCCCGTCTGACGCGCGGGCTGGAGCTGGTGCGCGAGTCCGAGGCGGCGCAGCGCCAGCGCGGCGCGCTGCTGTTCCTGCCGGTCTACGGTGGCGGCGTGGCCGCCAGCACGCCGGCGCAGCGGCGCGAGGCGGTGGTCGGCTATGTCTTTGTATCGCTGCGCCTGGGCGACCTGATGCGCGGGGTCGGCGCGCCGGCACTGGCGGACCTTGAGCTGTCGTTGCACGAGGGCACGCCCGCCGTGCCCGGGCCGCTGCTGTCGGACACGGCCGCCGCCGCGCAGCGCGACGACGGTAACGCCCTGCTGCTGCACGGCGAGCGCCAGTTCCGCTATGGTGGCGCCACGTGGCTGCTGCGTGCAGCCACGCGTCCCGCCTTCGCAGCGGCATATGGCCCGCGCCAGGGGTATGCCGTGCTGGCCGCGGGTGCGCTGGCCACGCTGGCGCTGGCCGGCATGACCTGTGCGCTGGCACTCCAGCGCCGCAGAGCCGGGCAACGCGAGGCCCAGGCAGTCCGCGCCTGGGAGGACGGCAATGCCACGCTGCAGGCCTGCATGGCGCAATCCGCCGATGGCTTTGTCCTTACCGATGCCAACGGCGTGGTCGTGCGTGCCAGCGAGCGCGCCGGCAAGCTGTTCGGCATCGCGCCGGCCGACCTCGTCGGTCGTAACCTCGATACGCTCGCCCCCGGTGCCATCGTTGTTGCGGATGGCGACGCTGGTGCTGGCCTGGCCGGCGGCGCTGCGCAGCGCGAGCTGAACGGCGTGCGCAGCGACGGCAGCCGTTTCCCGCTGCGCGCCAGCGCCGCGCACCTGCCCGGCGCCGACGGCGGCGCCCACCGGCTGTGGGCCATCACGGATCTGGAGCCGCAGCACCGCGCGCACCAGGCCGCCGCGCACCAGGCTGCGCTCTATGCCGGCCTGGTCGACCATGCCAACTTCGCCGTCATCACCTTCGGCGACGACGGCGTGGTCACCAGCGTCAATGCCGCGGGCACCCGCATGCTGTGGTACGCCGCCGCCGAGCTGGTCGGCCGCATGCCGGTCACCGGCCTGCATCTTGCCGACGATCTGGCCGCGCACGCGCGCGCGCTCAGCCAGGAGCTGGGCGAACCGGTGCCCGCCGGAATGCCCGCGCTGGTCGCCAAGGCGCGGCTCGGCCTGAGCGACGAACGCGAGTGGACGTGGGTGCGCAAGGGCGGCTCGCGCCTGCCAGTGCAGGTATCCGTGGCATTGCTGGCCGCGCCGCCGGACGGGCCCCCGGCAGGCTACCAGGCCATCGCCTACGACCTGACCGAGCGCCGCCGCGTCGACGAATACATCCGCCACCTGGCGTTGCATGACCCGCTGACCGGCCTGCCCAACCGCGCCGAACTCAACGAGCGCGCGCAACCCGTGCTGCTGCATGCGCGCCGTCATGGCGAACGCGTGGCACTGCTGCTGCTGGACCTGGACCACTTCAAGCACATCAACGATTCGCTCGGCCACCCGGTCGGCGACGACGTGCTGCGCACCATGGCCGACCGCCTCAAGGGCGCCGTGCGCCAGGGCGACCTGGTGGCGCGCATGGGCGGCGACGAATTTGGAGCGGTGCTGGGCGGCCTGCGCGACGACAGCGAGGCCGAGCTGATTGCCGCCAAGATCCAGGCGCGCGTCAACGAAGAACTGCTGGCCGGCGGGCAGCGCCTGCGCGTGACCCCGTCGGTCGGCATGGCGGTCTTCCCCGACGACGGCGATTCGCTGACCGAGCTGATGAAGTCCGCCGATGCCGCGGTCTATGCCGCCAAGCAGGGCGGCCGCGCGCAGCTGTGCCGCTTTGCCGCGTCAATGGCCGAGGCCTCGCTGGCGCGCTTCACCATAGAGGGCCTGCTGCGCCGGGCGCTGGCCGGCAACGAATTCCGGCTGCGCTACCAGCCCATCGTCGATACCGCCACGAAAGCGATTACCGGCGTCGAGGCGCTGATCGCCTGGGAAACACCCGAGCGCGGCCCGATGCAGCCGTGCGAGTTCATCCCCATCGCCGAGCAGAGCGGCCTGGTCGCGCCGCTTGGCGAATGGACGCTGGCCACCGCCTGCCGCGAGATCCAGGCGCTGCGCCAGGCGCTGGGCCGCGACATCGAGGTGGCGGTCAATATCTCGCCACTGCAGCTGCGCCAGGCCGGCTTCCCGGACACCGTGGCGCGCTGCCTCGAGCAGGCCGGCCTGCCGCCGTGGCAACTGGTGATCGAGGTTACCGAAGGCATCCTCGTCGACGGCGGCGAGACCACCATCGAAACCTTCCGCCGGCTGCGCGCGCTTGGCGTGGCACTGTCGATCGACGATTTCGGCACTGGCTATTCGGGCCTGAACTACCTGACCCGGCTGCCGATCGACCGGCTCAAGATCGACAAGTCCTTCGTCGACGACGTGGCCACGCCCGGCCACGATCAGGCGGTCGCTGCCGCGATCATCGCGCTCGGGCACCAGTTGCACCTGAAGGTGGTTGCCGAGGGTGTCGAAACCGCGGCGCAGTTCGAGTTCCTGCGGTCGCAGGGCTGCGACGGCGTGCAGGGATTCCTGTTCTGCCAGGCGGTGCCGCCGCATGCGTTGCGCCAGTTGCTGGAGACAGGCCTGGAAACGGCGCTGGCCGACCCGGCCTCACTGCGGCAATAGGCCGCCCGCACCGGACGGCAATCTCGCAGAAACGGGTACGCCCGGTCTCGGTCGGGGGCGTGGGGAACGCGCGGACCGGTCAGGCTTTGCGCGGCGTGTCGGGGGTGGTAAGGTCGGCGTGCAGGCGGCGGTACAGCTCGTCGATGCGCTGGCGGCTGGCCGCCAGTTCCTCGCGGCCGCGCTCGGTCAGCTGGTAGACGCGGCCGATGCCGTCACGCAACACGCTTTCGAGGTAGCCCTCCATCTGCAGGGCCCGCAGCAAGGGACGCACGGTGCCGATGTCGACCTGGAAGCCATACTCCAGCAGCATGTCGGCGAGCATGGCCACCGTGGCGGGGACTTCGAGGGCAAATTGCAGGACGTAGACGCGGGCAAGCAGGCCCAGGAACTGTCGTTTCATGAAATCTGGCAACGCGGCAGCCGACCCGGTGGTTGACGCGGGCGGCATCCTGGATGTTTGGGTTTGCAGACCTTGTACCGGCAAAAGCGGAAACGCTGCCAGTTGGCGGGATTTTACCGTGCTGAGTGTGACTGATAAGTAACTTTAAACAGCGCAGGCAAAAAAGAAGCCGCCAGGGTTCCTGGCGGCTTGTCGGGAATGCGTCGGAGGGGTCAATTAACTCTGGCGCAGACCAGAGTTTAATTTAATTGAATACGGATTGTCACCTGTCTGTTTCGGCACCCCTCCCAGGGAGGGGTATGGGTGAAGGCGGTTCGAACGAAAAACGCCCAGCAGTTGTTCCCATTGTGCCCAAAAAGGCGCGTTAATGTGAGGTAGATCCATCAACTGCTGCGAAAAAGCGACGTCGCATGTGCGGCATGAATCGCATGTAACGGATGCAGATGTCCGGATCCGGCTTGCGCCCGTGCCGGCACCGGCGTCAAATCGCGACACCTCCATCCCGCCGTGGTCCTGCGGCATGCCACCGCCTTCCATGAAACCCACCGATCTCGCACGCCTGCTTGCCTTGGCTGCCCTCTGGGGCGCCAGCTTCCTGTTTATCCGCATCGGCGCGCCCGTGCTCGGTCCGATGCCGGCCGCATTCGTGCGCGTGCTCGTTGCCGCCATCACGCTCGCCGTGTGCCTGCCGATGCTGGGGCTGCGCTGGGACATGCGTGCCAAATGGCCGGCGGTGCTCGCACTGGGCGTGATCAACTCCGGCATTCCGTTCGCCATGTACGCGGTGGCGGCGCTGTGGCTGCCGGCGGGCTATTCGGCGGTGTTCAATGCCATGACGCCGCTGATGGGCGTCGTGATTGGCGCGCTGGCCTTTTCCGAGCGGCTGACGCGCGCCAAGGCGGTGGGCGTGATGCTGGGCGTGGCCGGCGTGGCGGTGCTGACGCGCACCGGCCCGGTCGCGTTCTCCACCGAAGTGCTGCTTGGCGCGCTGGCTTGCCTGGTAGCGACCGCCTGCTATGGCCTGTCCGGCTTCCTGGCGCGACGCTGGATCACCGAGCGCGGCGGCCTGGACAGCCGCCTGGTCGCGGCCGGCAGCATGGTCGGCGCGACACTGTTCCTGCTGCCGTTTTGCGTGGTTGCGCTGTGGCGCCACAACACGCTGCCCGATGCCGGCGTCGGTGTGTGGTCCGCCATGGCGGGCCTGGGCGTGCTCTGCACGGCGCTGGCCTACATCCTCTATTACCGGCTGATTGCCGACCTTGGCCCGGTGCGCTCGCTGACCGTGACTTTCTTGATTCCGCCATTCGGCATCGTCTGGGGCGCGCTGTTCCTGGGCGAAGCGCTGTCGTGGGCCCACGCGGTGGGCGGCGCGCTGATCGGCCTGGCGGTGTGGCTGGTGTTGCGGCCAGCGGCGGCCGACGTGCCGACAGCCGCGGCGTTGCGGGGGGCCGCGAAGCGCTGAACTGTCAGCAGCGGACCTCGGGCGTGCTCAGGCTTGCGTGGGCAGCGCCGCGGACATGTGTGTTTCGTCCGGTTCACTGGCACGGCACTCGGGACAGACGCCATACAGCACCAGCATGTGCTCGCGCAAGATAAAGGCGTTGTCGGCGGCTACCTGGCGCTGGCGCTGCTCGATGCTTTCGTCGCGGAATTCTTCCACGCGGCCGCAGGCAACACAGATCAGATGGTCATGGTGCCCGCCTTCGTTGAGTTCGAACACGGCATGGTCGGACTCGAAGGTGTGGCGCAGCAGGATGTCGGCCTGCACCAGCTGGTTAAGCACCCGGTACACCGTGGACAGGCCCGCATCTTCGTCCTGGGTCAGCAGGATGCGATAGACATCCTCCGCACTGAGATGGCGCCGTGCGCTGGTGCGGAACACTTCAAGGATCCGCATCCGCGGCGACGTGGCTTTCAGGCCGGCGCGCTTGAGGTGGATCGGATTGGACCGTTCGGATGACATGGCGGATGGCATTGGGATCCTGCTGTTGCCCCGCTTCGGGCAGGGCGGCACCGTGCCAGTCGCCGCGCTGGGGCGGCGTCGATGGCTTGGCGGGATATTCAGGCTGGAGCGCCAGGGCCGGCCGCGCGCAGCGCTGGCGTCCCTGACGGCGCGCCGTGCCTGCACGACGCGCTGAATAAAAAGGCGGCCTGGCTTGCCTGCGGAAGACGCGATCGGGAAAGCGGGGTCTGGTTGCTTTCCCGATCTTCCGAAGACTGGCTACTGCCAAACGCTCCGCGTGACGGAGCGGTCCCCACAAAAGTCGGTGTCGGATGCCGCGGGGGATGACCACGTCGCGGCGTCCGGAAAATCTGTGCCTGCCAGGATTCGGGGCACTGCCGCATGCTGCGGCGGCCTCGGTGCTGGCCGGGCTGCCTGGCTGGTGAAGTACCGTGCGTCAGGCAGTGATCGAATAGTAAATGGGAATCGATCTCATTTCAAGAGAAATTTTCACCGGTGCTGACCATCGGCCGCCGCGTTTGCAAAAATGCCCGCCGGACGGCCTGCGTTCAGAACTGGTGGCGCATCCCGGCAGACGTGGAAAAAGATGTCCGCGCAGGCAGCACTGAAAAAGTACTGTTTCGGGCGGTGTGAACGAGTTTGGTCAGCCTTCGGAGCCGTCGGCCGGCATGTCGCGCGACAGGCCCAGGATCCACCCGCGGAACATCGCCAGCGCTTCCGATTCCGGCCGGCCCTCGGGATAGGCGAAATAGTAAGCCTGGTAGCCCTGGTGCTCGTCCAGCATGCCGGCCAGCGGGATCACCAGCTGGCCGGTCTGCAGCTCGCGTTCGATCAGCAGCCGTGGCGCCAGTCCGATGCCGAGCCCCGCGGCGGCGGCGGCCGTCATCATCGTGAACAGCTCATAGCGCGGCCCGCGCGACGACGCGAGGCTGAAGTCCCAGCCCTGCGCCAAGTACCAGTCGCGCCAGGCGTTGGCGCGCGTGCTCAGGTGCAGGTGGCGGCAGCGTGCCAGGCTGGCGGCATCGGTGACGGGATGGGCGGCGAGAAAGGCCGGGCTGCACACCGGCACCATGCCGCCTTCGCGGAAGATCACGCCGCCGCGCGTGCCGGGCCAGAACTGGTCGCCGAAATAGATGGCGGCGTCGTAGGCGCACTCCTGGAAGGAAAACGGCTGCGAGCGCGCCGACAGGTTGACGGTGACGTTGGGATGGCGCCGCGCAAAGTCCGGCAGCCGCGGGATCAGCCACTGCGTGGCGAAGGTGGGCACCACCGCGAGTTCCAGCGTGTAGCCCATGGCGCGGCCGGTGCTGATTTCCAGCGTGTCGCGCTGCAGGTGGTCCAGGTGCCGGCGGATGCGCGCGGCGTATTCGCGCCCGGTCTCGGTCAGTTCCAGGCGACGCCGCACGCGCGTGAACAGCGCCACGCCCAGGCGTTGTTCGAGCTGCGCCACCTGCCGCCCCACCGCGCTGTGCGTCAGCGCCAGCTCGGCCGCGGCGCGGGTAAAGCTGCCCAGCCGTGCCGAGGCCTCGAAGGCCTGCAGCGCGCCCAGGTTGGGGATGTCGTTTCTCATGGGAGGGCGGGAAAGGAAGTCCGACAGTATAAACAGCGGCGCGATACCGGAGGTCGTGCGCCGCGCGCACAACGTTGTGCGCAATGCGCGCTTGTGCGCGGGCTGCGCGGGGCACTATCCTGCCCCGCAGATCGTGGCCCTGCCCGCCTCGCCCGCCGGGGTGCAAGCCGGTCCGCGACGCCCACATCCAAGCGCCCATGTCATCCAATATCTCCACGCTCCTTACCGCCAACGTCGGCGCCACCCGCGCCGCGCAACTGATGTCGCTGGTCACGCTGCCGGCCAGCCTGCTCCAGGACCCACAGGACCCACAGGACCCACAGGACCCACAGGACCCACAAGGCCGCGCCACCCGGGCCGAGATCGCCCAGGCGCTGAACATGGTGCTGTTCGGCGGCATCCTGGAGCGCGTGCCGACCGGCCGCGCTTACACCGACGACGTGGCCGCCGCCGGCGGCAAGGTCACCTTCGACCACGGCGCGCTGCGCACGGTCAAGTGGCGCGACAACGGCGCGCTGCCCGAAGGCGAGGCCGCCTTTACCCGCATCCTGCGGCCGCTGGGCTACGTGCTCAACGGCACGTATCCGCTCGACCGCATCGGCATGACCGGGCGCTCGTACGCGCACGCGGACGCATCCGAGGACATCGCCCAGTTCTTCGTCAGCGAATTGCATCCGGAGCGCTTCAGCGAAGACTTCCGCGCCGCCGTCAGCCGCGTGACCGGCCGCTCCGTCGATCCGCTGACGCCGCGCGCGCAGACGCTGCTGTGGCAACTGGAGCGCGACGGCGCGCTGCCCGTGGCCGACGGCGCCGAACTGGTCGGCCTGCTTGTGCCGTGCTTCGAGCGCCAGCACACCGCGCCGCGGCTGGCTGACTATGAAGCGCTGCTGCGCGAATCGGCCGAAATGGCGTGGATCGCGACAGAAGGCAATGCCTTCAACCACGCCACCGACCGCGTCGACGACGTGTTCGCGCTGGCCGAGCAGCAGAAGCGGCTGGGCCGGCCGATGAAGGACAAGGTGGAGGTGTCCGGAAGCGGACGCGTCAAGCAGACGGCGTTCCGCGCCGATACCGTGCGCCGCACGTTCATCGGTGCGCAGGGCGAGGCCGTCGAGCGCGAGGTGCCGGGGTCCTTCTATGAGTTCATCACGCGCGAGCGCTTTGCCGAAGCGGAAGCTGCGCCACAGCGTTATGACCTTGGGTTTGACGCGGGCAATGCGCAGGGGATTTTCAGGATGACCGCGGCGGCGTGCTGAGCCGCAGATGATGTTCTCTCTCTCCCGTTCAGGGAGAGAGAGAAGCCACGCGCCTATCCAAGCTTCTTCGCCGAAATCACCGCTTCGGCCACGTTGGCCGGCGCCTCGGCATAGTGCTTGAACTCCATGGTGAACGTCGCGCGACCCTGCGTCAGCGAGCGCAGCGTGGTCGAGTAGCCGAACATCGTCGCCAGCGGCACTTCGGCGCGCACGATCTTGCCGCCGCCACCGGCAATGTCTTCCATGCCGTGCACCATGCCGCGGCGTGACGACAGGTCGCCCATCACGTTGCCGGTGAACTCCTCCGGCGTTTCCACCTCGACCGCCATCATCGGCTCCAGCAGCGCCGGCCGGGCCCGGCGCATGCCTTCCTTGAACGCCATCGAGCCCGCCATGCGGAAGGCATTCTCGTTCGAGTCCACGTCGTGGTACGAGCCGAACACCAGCGTGGCCTTGATGTCCACCACCGGATAGCCTGCCAGCACGCCCGACTGCAAGGTTTCGCGGATGCCCTTGTCAACCGCGGGGATAAACTCGCGCGGCACCACGCCGCCCTTGATCGCGTCGACGAATTCGTACCCGGCGCCGTGCGGCATCGGCTCGAGGTTCAGCACCACGTGGCCGTACTGGCCGCGGCCGCCGGACTGCTTGATGAACTTGCCTTCCACGTCCTTGACCGGCTGGCGGATGGTCTCGCGGTAAGCCACCTGCGGCTTGCCCACCGACGCTTCCACATTGAATTCGCGGCGCATGCGCTCGACCAGGATTTCCAGGTGCAGCTCGCCCATGCCCGAGATGATGGTCTGGCCGGATTCCTCGTCGGTGTTCACGCGGAACGACGGGTCCTCCTGCGCCAGGCGGTTCAGCGCAATGCCCATCTTTTCCTGGTCGGCCTTGGTCCTGGGCTCCACCGCCTGCGAGATCACGGGCTCGGGGAAGCTCATGCGTTCCAGGATGATGACCTTGTCCGGGTCGCACAGCGTATCGCCGGTGGTCGCCTCCTTCAGCCCGACTGCCGCGGCAATGTCGCCGGCGCGTACTTCCTTGATCTCCTGGCGCACGTTGGCATGCATCTGCAGGATTCGGCCAAGCCGCTCGCGCTTGGACTTGAGCGGGTTGTAGACGGTATCGCCGGAATTGACCACGCCCGAATACACGCGGAAAAAGATCAGCTGGCCGACGAAGGGATCGGTCATGATCTTGAACGCCAGCGCCGAGAACGGCTCGTCGTCGCTCGGATGGCGCTCGGCCTGGCGGTCGTCCTCGGTGTGGCCGAGGATGGCCGGCACGTCGGCGGGCGAGGGCAGGTAGTCGATGACAGCATCGAGCATGCTCTGCACGCCCTTGTTCTTGAAGGCGCTGCCGCACAGCATCGGCACGATCTCGTTGGCGATGGTGCGCTTGCGCAGGCCGCGCTTGATCTGCTCTTCGGTCAGCGCTTCACCCGACAGGTAGCGCTCGAGCAGGGCCTCGTCGGCCTCGGCCGCGGCTTCTACCATCTTGTCGCGCCAGGCTTGCGCGGTCGCCAGCAGCTCGGCCGGGATCTCCTGGTACTCGAAGCGGACGCCCTGGCTGGCATCGTCCCAGACGATGGCCTTCATCTTGACCAGGTCGATCACGCCCAGGAAATGGTCCTCCTCGCCGAGCGGGATCTGGATCGGCACGGCGCGCCCCTTGAGGCGGTCGGCGATCTGCGCCTGCACGCGGAAGAAGTCCGCGCCGACGCGGTCCATCTTGTTGACGAAGGCAATGCGCGGTACCGCGTACTTGTTGGCCTGGCGCCAGACCGTCTCGGATTGCGGCTGCACGCCGCCGACCGCGTCGTAGACCATGCAGGCGCCGTCGAGCACGCGCATCGAGCGCTCGACTTCGATGGTGAAGTCGACGTGTCCCGGCGTATCGATGATGTTGATACGGTGTTCGGGGTAATTGCCGGCCATGCCTTTCCAGAAGGCGGTGGTGGCAGCCGACGTGATGGTGATGCCGCGCTCCTGCTCCTGCTCCATCCAGTCCATGGTGGCAGCGCCATCGTGCACTTCGCCCAGCTTGTGGTTGACGCCCGTGTAGAACAGGATGCGTTCGGTCGTCGTGGTCTTGCCGGCGTCAATATGCGCGCTGATGCCGATGTTGCGGTAGCGCTCGATGGGGGTCTTGCGGGACACAGTGTTCTCCTGGGTAACACCTCCGAATAGAGTAGCACCACTGGGCCTTTGCCGTTGCCCCTGCCACACGCAGGGGAACGCACGCGTGCGGCGCGTGGTCGTGCATGCAATGGTGCGCGGCGTCTGAGGCGAGCCTAGGGGCGAGCTGCAATACCTTGCGGAATCCTCCCATCCTACGCGCCGTCGTGCCTCCCTATACTGGGCCTGCATCGCGCCGGCCGATGCCCCGACATACCCATTCACGCGAACCGACGCATGACCACCATCCTGATCGTTGACGACCACCCGGCGATGCGGCTGATTCTCAAGACCCATTTGCTGCAGCTCCTCGGCGTCGATGAAGTGCTCGAGGCCGACAACGGGCAAAGCGCGCTCGACCTGGTGCGCGCGCGCATGCCCGACCTCGTGCTGCTCGATCTCGACATACCGCGCTCGAGCGGCCTCGACGTGGCGCCGCGCCTGCGGGCGATCCATCCGCAGGTGCGCCTGCTGGTGGTGACGGCGCTCGACCCGGCGGTGTTCGTCAGCCGCGCGTGGCAGGTCGGCGCGCAGGGCTTTGTCAGCAAGACACAGGACCTGAAGGAAATCCTGCGCGCGGTCGAGTCGGTGCTGGCCGGCTACACGGTGTTCCCCGCGATGGGACGGGATGGCGGCTCGCGCCATGCCGTTTCCGCCGACGATGAGATGCTGCGCCGCCTTTCCGACAAGGAACTGGTGGTTCTGCAGATGCTGGCGCGCGGCATGTCGTACAAGGCCATCAGCGCCAGCCTCTTTATCAGCAACAAGACCGTCAGCAGCTACAAGGCGCGCATCATGGCCAAGCTGCAGGTGTCGTCGCTGGTTGAACTGGTCGACTTCGCGCGCCGCTGCCGCCTCGCCTTGTAAATGCCAGTCGCTGGCAATTGTTCGGACATCGTATGACTTTGGGCCACAGGCACGCCCTGTGGGGCGTCCGGGACTCCGGGCGTCAGGCCTGCGCGCTGCCGGAGCCCGAGGCCTTGCGCAGCCGCTCGCGGCTGTTGGTCAGGTGCATGCGCATCGCCGCCTTGGCCGCGTCCGGGTCGCGGCGCTCGATTGCGTCGTAGATGTTCTCGTGCTCGAACTGGACGCGCTCCAAGTACTGTTCGCGCTCCGGCGTATTGACCTGCAGACGGCTGCGCGGGATCAGCATGGTGCCCAGGTGGCCCATGATGTCGGTGAAGTAGCGGTTGCCGGTGGCGCGCGCGATGGCCAGGTGGAAGGCAAAATCGCTGTCCACCGCGTCGCTGCCAGCCCCGGTGTTGCGCTTGAGTTCGTCAAGCGCCTGGCGCATGGCGGCCAGCTGGGCGTCGCTGCGGCGCGCGGCGGCCAGTCCGGCAGCCTCTGCCTCCAGGCTGACGCGGAATTCCAGCATCGCCATCACATCGATGGCAGTTCCAAGCGTATCCGGCCCGATGCGGAACGGCGAGGGCGCTTCCGCCGCGCGCGCCAGCACGAACGTGCCGATGCCGTGGCGGGTCTCGACCAGTCCGCTGGCCTGCAGCCGCGACAAGGCCTCGCGCACCACCGTGCGGCTTACGCCCTGCGTCGCCATGATTTCCGATTCGGTCGGCAGCTTGTCGCCGGGCTTGAGCTGGCCCTGGCGGATCTCCTCGGATAGCGCCTGTACCACTTCCTCGGCCAGCGTGCGGCCGCGGCGGCGCAGCGGCAAGGCCGCGGCGGCGTTGGGCGCGCTGGTGGCAGCGGCGGACGGGTCGGGCAGGGCAGGATTGCGTGCGGTAGGCATGGCGGTTACGGGCGGGGTTTCCCGGACTTGACCGGTTCGAGATGGCCTTATTATACTGGGTTATCAGTCATACGATGACAGATAACATAGCAATGCCGGAGACCAGACCCGAATGACCCATCCCGCCACTTCCGCCGCCCCCGCCACGCACGCCGGTGCCGGCCAGACTCCCGTGGTGACCGAACTCACCGTGGTGCCCGTTGCCGGGCACGACAGCATGCTGATGAACCTGTCCGGCGCGCATGGCCCGTACTTCACGCGCAATATCGTGATCCTGCGCGACAGCGCCGGCCACACCGGCGTGGGCGAAGTGCCGGGCGGCGAAGGCATCCGCCAGACGCTGGAAGACGCCCGGCCGCTGCTGGTCGGGCAGCCCATCGGCCAATACCAGGCCATCCTGAACCGCGTGCGTGCCACCTTCGCCAGCCGCGATGCCGGCGGCCGCGGCCTGCAGACCTTCGACCTGCGCATCACTATCCATGCCGTCACCGCGCTGGAAGCGGCGCTGCTCGACCTGCTTGGCCAGCACCTGGAGGTGCCGGTGGCGGCACTGCTGGGCGAAGGCCAGCAGCGCGACGCCGTCGAGATGCTGGGCTACCTGTTCTATATCGGCGACCGCCAGCGCACCACGCTGGACTACCGCACCGAGCCCGATGCCGACAACGCCTGGTTCCGCCTGCGCAATGAAGTGGCGATGACGCCCGAGGCGGTCGTCCGCCTGGCCGAGGCCGCGTACGAACGCTACGGCTTCAACGACTTCAAGCTCAAGGGCGGCGTGCTGCGCGGCGACGAAGAGATGCAGGCGATCCTGGCGCTGGCCGAGCGCTTCCCGAAGGCGCGCATCACGCTCGACCCCAACGGCGCCTGGTCGCTGGCCGAGGCCGTGCGCCTGTGCCGTGACAAGCGCGGCGTGCTCGCCTACGCCGAAGACCCGTGCGGTGCCGAAGACGGCTATTCGGGCCGCGAAGTGATGGCCGAGTTCCGTACCGCCACCGGCCTGCCCACGGCGACCAACATGATCGCCACCGACTGGCGCCAGATGGGCCATGCGGTGCGCCTGCAGTCGGTCGACATCCCGCTGGCCGACCCGCATTTCTGGACCTTGCAGGGTTCGGTGCGCGTGGCGCAGATGTGCGCCGAATGGGGCCTGACCTGGGGCTCGCACTCGAACAACCACTTCGATATCTCGCTGGCGATGTTCACCCACGTGGCCGCCGCCGCGCCGGGCCGCGTCACCGCCATCGACACGCACTGGATCTGGCAGGACGGCGAGAACCTGACCAAGGCGCCGCTGAAGATCGAGAACGGCCTGGTGGAGGTGCCGAAGACGCCGGGCCTTGGCGTGGAACTCGACATGGACGCGCTGGGCCGCGCCCACGCGCTGTACCAGAGCAAGGGCCTGGGCGCTCGCGACGATGCCATCGCCATGCAGTTCCTGATCCCCGGCTGGCAGTTCAACAACAAGGCGCCCTGCATGGTGCGCTGACCCGGACGGCAGTCCGGCATCGACAAGATTTAGCAGGAGACGATGATGTATCCCTTCCAACGCACGGGCGCGCTGCGCCTGCAAGCCTGGCTGCGCGTGGTTGCCGTCGGCTCGGTGCTGACCGTCGCCGCGCTGGCCGCGTTGACGGCGGGCAGCGCCCGGGCCGCGCAAGACTGGCCGCAGCGCCCGGTCTCGGTGGTGGTGCCGTTCCCCGCGGGCGGCTCCACCGACACCATCGCGCGCATGCTGACGGCGCCGCTCAACGAGAAGCTGGGCCAGCCCTTCGTGGTCGACAACAAGCCCGGCGCGACCGGAGCCATCGGCGCGACTTTCGTCAAGCGCGCGCCGGCGGACGGCTACACCATGCTGGTGGCGTCGATCGGCGTCTTTGCCGTCAACCCGTTCCTGCAGAAGAACCTTGGCTACGACCCGGTCAAGGACTTCGACCTGCTGACGGTGGCGGTACGCGCGCCTAACGTGCTGGTGGTCAATCCGCAGTTCCCGGCGAAGAACGTGCAGGAACTGGTGGCGCACATGAAGAAGAACCCGGGCAAGGTCAGCTTTGCCTCGTCCGGCGCGGGGTCGTCCGACCACCTGACCGCGGCGCTGTTCTGGCAGAAGACCGGCACCGACGGCCTGCACGTGCCATACAAGGGCGGTGCGCCGGCCATCTCCGACCTGCTCGCCGGCCAGGTGGACGTGTCGTTCCAGAACATCAACGCGGTGCTGCAGCACATCCGTACCGGCAAGCTCAAGGCGCTGGCGGTGACGGCGGACAAGCGCTCCGCCGTGCTGCCCAACGTGCCGACCATGGCGGAAGCCGGCGTCAAGGAGGTCGAGGTCTATTCGTGGCAGGGCGTCGCCGCGCCGCGGGGACTGCCCGCCGACGTGAAGACGCGCCTGCATGGCGCGCTGGTCGGCGCGTTGAACGACCCCAGGATGCGCCAGAAGCTGTCGGAGAACGGCTTCGAGGTGGTCGCGAACACGCCCGAGCAGTTCAGCCAGTTTGAAGCGCAGGAACTGCAGCGCTGGAAGACCGTGATCGAGAAGGGCCGCATCGTGCTCGACTGAGCGCAACAGGCAGCAACAGGCAGCAACAGGCAGCAACCGCACCTGACTAACACACCGACAGCGCCGGCCGCCGCACGACCACCGTGCCGCGCCGGCGCACTTGCAACAACAATGGAGACATAGCATGACCCAGGGACGCCGCATCTTCCTCAAGCAGACTTCCGCGCTGGCCGCGGGCATCGCCGCCGGCCCGCTGGCCGGCCTGGCCACCGGCACTAACGTTGCCCATGCCGCGCAGCAGGCGTGGCCGACGCGCCCGATCCGCCTCGTGGTGCCGTACACCGCCGGCGGTTCGTCAGACATCATCGCGCGCCTGATCAGCAAGCAGCTGGGCGAAGCGCTGGGCCAGTCCGTGGTGGTCGACAACAAGCCCGGCGCCAACGGCAACGTCGGCGCGGCACTGGTCGCGCAGGCCACCGACAACCACACGCTGATGCTGTGCGACATCGGCGCGCTGGCGATCAGCCCCTCGGTCTATACCAAGCTGACCTTCAATATCGCCAAGGACCTGAAGCCGGTGACGATGCTGGCGTACTCGCCGCACCTGCTGGTGGTGCATCCGTCGGTGCAGGTCAGCAACCTGAAAGAACTGGTCGAGCTGTCCAAGCGCAGCCAGCTGAACTTTGCCGTGACCGCGATCGGCAGCGCGCCCCACCTGGCCGGCGTGGCGGTGGAGCAGGCCACCGGCGCCAAGTGGCAATACGTGCCGTACAAGGGCGGCTCGCAGGCGATCGCCGATACCGTCGGCGGCAGCGCGCAGGTGCTGATGAACGGCATGCTGGCCACGCTGCCGCATGTGCAGTCGGGCAAGCTCAAGCTGATCGCCCAGTCCAAGCGCACGCGCATGCCGCTGCTGCAGAACGTGCCGACCATTGCCGAGCAGGGCGTGCCCAATTTTGAATCGGGCACGTGGCAGGGCGTGATGGCGCCGGCCAGCATGCCGGATGCGCTGGTGACGCGGATCAACGCCGAGCTGATCAAGATCATCCGCGCTCCAGAACTGCGTTCGCAACTGGTCCAGCAGGGTGCTGAAGTGGTCACGATGACGCCGGCAGAAACCGGCAAGTTCTTTGTTGCCGAGCAGGCGCGCTGGGCGGGGGTGGTGAAGCAGGCGGGGATCAAGCTGGAGGCTTGATACGCAGGGATATTTGCTCCGACGCCCCGCAGGGGCGCTGCGATGCCATAACGGCCCGCGTGTTGAACGCGGGCCGTTTGTCCTTGCGCCGGCGATTCTTGCGCCGGCGATTCAAAACAAAAAGCCCCGCACAAGGCGGGGCCAGTCACTGCAGGCGCTGCGCTTATCCCTGCAGCGCCGCCGGCAGCAATCCCTGCGGCAGGTTCTGGTAGCAGACCGGGCGCAGGAAACGATCGATCGCCGTGGCGCCGACCGAGGTCGAGCGCACGTCCGACGTGGCCGGGAACGGCCCGCCATGCACCATCGCATAAGCCACTTCCACCCCGGTCGGATAGCCGTTGCACAGCACGCGCCCGGCCTTGCGCTCCAGCACCGGCAGCAGTTGGCGCGCGGCCTCATGGTCGGCGTCGTCGAGCTGCATGGTGGCGGTGAGCTGGCCCTCCAGCTGGCGTGCCAGCGCGAGCATCTCTTCCAGGTCGCGGCACACCACCAGCACCGTCGACGGGCCGAACACTTCGGCCTGCATGCGGTGATCGGCGAGGAATTGCGCGGCGGTGGTTTCGAACATCACCGGACGGGCCTGGTTGACACCCGTGGCGGCAACCCCGTCGCCGATGCGCTGCAGGCCATCCAGCGACGACAGCTGCGCCACGCCCTTTTCATAGGCGGCATGGATGCCCGGCGTCAGCATGGTCGCCGCCGGCTTGCCACCCAGCGCGTCGAGCGCCGCGGCGCGGAACTGGTCCAGCGCCGGGCCTTCGATGCCGATGACCAGGCCGGGGTTGGTACAGAACTGGCCGACGCCCAGCACCAGCGAATCGACCAGCTGGCGTCCAATCTCGGCGCCGCGCGCCTGCAGCGCAGCGGGCAGCAGGAACACCGGGTTGATGCTGCTCATCTCGGCGTACACGGGAATCGGCTGCGGCCGCGCGTTGGCTGCCTGCATCAGCGCCATGCCGCCCGAACGCGAACCGGTGAAGCCGACCGCCTGGATCGCGGGATGCGACACCAGCGCCGTGCCCACGACATTGCCCGCGCCCACCAGCAGCGAAAACACGCCTTCCGGCAGGCCGGCATCCTGCACGGCTTTCTGGATCACGCGGCCGACCAGCTCGGACGTGCCCAGGTGCGCCGAATGCGCCTTGACCACCACCGGGCAACCGGCTGCCAGCGCCGAGGCCGTGTCGCCGCCGGCAACCGAGAAGGCCAGCGGGAAGTTGCTGGCGCCGAACACCGCCACCGGGCCAATGGCGATGCGTTGCATGCGCAGGTCGGGGCGCGGCGGGGTGCGCTCGGGCAGCGCGGCGTCGAAGGTGGCCTCTTGCCAGCGGCCTTCGCGCAGCACGGTCGCGAACAGGCGCAACTGGCCGGCGGTGCGGCCGCGCTCGCCCTGCAGGCGCGCGACCGGCAGGCCGCTTTCCTGGTGGGCACGCTCGATCAGCGTGTCGCCCAGTGCCTCGATGCCGGCGGCGATCGCTTCCAGGAAGGCCGCGCGCTGCTCGGACGAGGTATTGCGATAGGTGTCGAAGGCCGCTTCGGCCAGCGCGCAGGCGCGCTCGACGTCGGCCTGGCCGCCGCCGTGGAAGTCGGGGCCCAGGGTCTCGCCCGTGGCCGGGTTGATGGCCTGCAGCGTCGATTCGGTGCCGCGCACGGCTTGCGCGCCGATCAGCATGTCGCCGGTGATTTGCATGGGAGGTTTCCTTGTCAGCGTTTGAGTGTGGCAGAGGGTGGCAAAAGTGGACAAGCCGGCCGGAGGGCAAAGCGCCCCGCGGCCGGCCTGTCGCCGTGTAATGGCAGAAAGGATTACTGCGGGCCGAGCTTGTTGATCAGCGTGCCCAGCATTTCCATTTCTTCGCCGGTCAGGTCGGTCAACGGCGCGCGCACCGGGCCGCCGTCGCGGCCGACGATGCGGGCACCGGCCTTGACGATGCTGACGGCGTAGCCGGCCTTGCGGTTGCGGATGGCCAGGTACGGGAGGAAGAAGTTGTCGATCAGGCGGCCGACGGTCTCCTGGTCGTCCGCGGCGATGGCCCGGTAGAAGTCCATCGCTGTCTTCGGGATGAAGTTGAACACCGCCGACGAGTACACCGGCACGCCCAGCGCCTTGTAGGCGGCGGCGTAGACCTCCGCCGTGGGCAGGCCGCCCAGGTAAGAGAAGCGGTCGCCCAGCTTGCGGCGGATGCTGACCATGGACTCGATGTCGCCCACGCCATCCTTGAAGCCGATCAGGTTGGGGCAACGGTCGGCCAGGCGGGCCAGTTGGTCGGCGTTCAGCCTGGAGTTGGCGCGGTTGTAGACGATCACGCCGATGTCGACCGACTTGCAGACCTCTTCCACGTGGGCGGCGATGCCGTCCTGGCTGGCTTCGGTCAGGTAGTGCGGCAGCAGCAGCACGCCGGCCGCGCCCAGGCGCTGGGCTTCCTGCGCGTAGGCGATGGCGGTGCGGGTCGGGCCGCCGGCGCCGGCCAGGATAGGCACCTTGCCTGCGCAGGTCTTGACCGCGGTATCGACCACGGCGGTGTAGTCGGCGGGGGTCAGCGAGAAGAACTCGCCGGTGCCACCGGCGGCGAACAGCGCGGTGGCGCCATACGGGGCCAGCCATTCCAGGCGGGCGGCATAGGACTTCGCGTTGAAGTCGCCCTTGGCGTCGAAGTCGGTAATGGGAAAGGACAGCAGGCCTTCGGAGACGATCTGCTTGAGTTCGTTAGGTGCGAGCATTGCGAAATCCTGATCGGGCCGGCGGCCCAGGGTGGTGACGGCGGAGGCTTGCCGGGCGGCAGGTCATCCGAGTTATCAGTCATCGTACGACAACGGCTCGGCAAAGGCAATAGGGTAGGACCGGCCCGGGGGTTTACCGGGAGGAAGAGATGGCGCGCGGCGGGCGTAGGGCAGTGCATTGGAAGAAGGCAGGCATGACTCGGTGCCATAACAATTGATTGACATCTGGTTGTAGGACAACGTAGGTGCTGGGTAGTCAATAATTTTGATGCGTCCATGCAAAGCCACCCCGTGCATTGGCCGCAGCCGGCTGGCACACTGGCATCCTGAACCAAGGGAGAGCACACGGTGGGAGAGTTACAGGCCTTGCTGGAAAACCACGGGCTGATGCTGGTATTCCTGAACGTGCTGGTCGAACAGGCGGGGCTGCCGGTGCCGGCGTACCCGATGCTATTCGTCGCTGGCGCGCTCGGCATGCAGGAAACCGGTCCGTCGATCGGCGCGGTGCTGGCCGCGGTGATCGTCGCCTGCCTGATTGCCGATACCGGGTGGTACTTCGCCGGCCGCCGGCTTGGGCAGCCGATGCTGCGCACCATCTGCAAGGTATCGATCTCGCCCGATTCCTGCATCCGCCAGACCCAGTCGCTGTACCTGCGCGTGGGGCCGCGCTCGCTGGTGGTCGCGAAGCTGCTGCCCGGTGCCGGCGCGCTGTCAACCGCGATGGCCGGCATGACCGGCACGCCGCTGCCGGTGTTCCTGTTCTATGACGCGATCGGCGCGCTGGTGTGGGCCGGCAGCGGCCTGCTGATCGGCGTGGTGTTCAGCGACTTTATCGACGCCATCCTGGAGGGCTTCAGCACCTACGGCCATATGGCGCTGGTGGCGGTGGTGGTGGCGTTCCTGGTGTTCCTGGCGTGGCGCTCGTGGCGCCGCTTCCGGCTGCTGCGCATCACGAAGCGCGTGCCGCGCATGAGCGTGGATGAACTGGAATCGCGCCGCCTGGCCGGCACGCTGCCCGTCGTGATCGACGTGCGGGCCCATGGCGACATGCCGATGGAGCGCATCCCCGGCTCGATGGTGCTCGACATGCAGGGCGCGCTCGACAGCCTCGACGCGCTGGGCGTGCCGCCTGCCGAGGCCGACATCGTGGTCTATTGCGCCTGCCCGAACGAGATGTCCGCGGCGCTGCTGGCCGAACGCCTGCGTGTTGCCGGTTATCCAAAAACCTGGGCGCTCGCCGGCGGCTTCGACGAGTGGAAGCGGCGGCACGGCGAGACCGTGCCGCCTGTCGTCACGCATCCGGATCCGGGCAAGGTGGCGGCGCGCTGAGCCGCAAGCCTCAGCGCTTGCCGGCGGTCTGGAATACCGACAGGTCGGGATAGATCGCGCGGATCTTTTCCCACTCGGCAGCATTGAAGAACTGGCACTTGCCGACGCCGAAGCGTTTGGCCACCTCCACGCAGAAGCGCACCGCCTCGGCGATGTCGATCTCGTGGTTGGCCGAGGTGGCGCTGCCCGATACCACTGACTGCGCGGTCACTGCCACGCCAACCACGGGCGCCGCCGTGGCAACGTGCGGCTGCATGATGCTGTTGAAGTGGTACAGCCCGTTGTGGTACGGCGTGATGTCCTGCAGCGAGATCGGGAAGGTCACCGCCGGGCAGCCGGTGGTCGATTCCATCGTCGCCACCAGGTCCGGCGCCACGCGCAGGATGTAACCCTGCATCGCCGTCGGCGAGATGGCGAAGCCCCGGTGCTTGATGATGCTGTTGCCCTTGGATGCGTCGATCGACAGGATCGCTTCCATTTCCGGCAGCACCTGGTAATCGTTCATGGTGTCGGAGGACACCGGCATGCCCATGAACGGCACCGGGTCGTGCGGCTGCATCGAGACATCGGTCGACAGGTGCGTGGTCACGATCACGTCGCCGGCGAGGTGGTCGCCGCGCGCCTTCATCTGCGCGAGCTTCAGCGCCACCGCCAGGCAGCCGATCGGGCCGTCTGCATCGGACACCAGGCCCACCAGTTCCGGACGCGCGCCGATGGCGCCGTTGCGGCCGATCACGCCCAGCGTCGGTGCCTTGCCGCCGCCGCGCTTGCCGGCGGTGCCGGGGATCACGATGGTGATGAAGTCGGTGGTATTGGCCGTGTTCTCGGGCGGCGCGTTATTGACCGTGGTGACTTGCACGGTCACGCCGGCGCCGGCGTAGGGCGCGAACAGTTCGCTGACGACCGCACCGTTGGCGTGCGGGCTGTCCAGGGCTTCGTGAATGACCAGCGTCTGCTGCAGGGCCATGGCTTTCTCCAGATGATGTGCCCGGCCCGCATGGCGCGGGCCGGGTGTCGGTTGAATCGTTAGAACTGGTGGCGCAGGCCGACCATCACCGTGGCTTGGCTGTCGCGCCCGTCCAGCGGCGTGCCGCTGCCGCCGGTCCAGCTGGTGGTGTTGTTGCCGAACAGGCCCGACCAGTCGCCGTGGACGCGGTCAAAGGCCAGCGCCAGGTAGGTGTCGGTGCGCTTGCTGAAGGCGTAGTCGGCCACGGCATACGCGGTGGTGCGGTTGCCGCTGAAGCTGTCGGCGCGGGTGCGGTTGTGCATCACGCTGCCGGTCAGCGTCACGTTGCCTGTCACGGCATAGCTCGCGCCCAGCGTGAAGAAGTCGTCGTGGCGGCTGCTGCCGAACACCGAGTTGATCGCCGCGCGGTTGGTCGGCGTGGCGGCGGTCGACATGCTGGTGATGGTGGCCGTGTCCGTGCCGCCCTTGGACGAGTCGAAGCCCGCTTCGCGGTCGCTGTGGATGTAGTTGGCGAACAGGCTGGCGCGGCCGACCGCGGCTTTCAGGCCCGCAAGGTAGATGTTCGCGGTACGGCTCTGGCTGTCGCGGGTCTGCTGGAAGTCTCCGATCGCGGTGATCGGGCCGGCCGCGTACTTCAGGCCGAACGACATGGACGACGTGGCGCGGGTGTTGCCCGCGGTCTCGCCCAGCGCGTATTCGGCGATCAGCGACACCGGGCCGAAGTTGCCGGTGTAGCTGACGGCGTTGTCGTAGCGCTGGCCGGTCAGGTACACCATCCACGAGTTCGACGGCGCCGCGCCCACGCCGAGCGGATCGACGTAGTAAAGCATGGTGTTGGCCGTGGTGTACTGCCGGCCCAGCGCCAGCTCGCCCCACTGGTTGCCGATCTTCACGTACGCCTGGCGGCCGAACAGCTGGCCCTGCTGGTCGAACTTGCCGGTGTCCCCGAGGAACCCGTTCTCCAGCACGAAGCCGGCCTTTACCCCGCCGCCGAGGTCTTCGATGCCCTTCAGGCCGAAGCGGCTGCCCGACAGGAAGCCTTCGCCGCTTTGCTGCATGCCGACCTGCGCATCGCCGGCGGGGTTGGAATGGGTCTGGTAGGTCAGCGCGGTGTCGATGACGCCGTAGAGCGTCACGCCCGACTGTGCGATCGCGGCGGCTGGCAGGCCGAGCAGCAGCGGCAATGCCATGCGCACGGCGTGGCGAAGGGTTTGGCTCATTGTGTTTTCTCCTCCAAAGGCAAAAAAGGGGCCACGCGGGCGGCGCTGGGCGGCTCGCGGGCGAGGTTTTGTTGTTTGTCGTGGCCGTGACCGGCCTGGGATGGCTAGCTGCTGATCGAGCGCCCGTGTTGCTGTTTTGCTCCCCTCTTCCGCTTGCGGGAGAGGGGCCGGGGGTGAGGGCCGGCGCTTGCCAAGCATCGCAGGGTCTCACTTCGTGGAGACTCCCGCCCTCACCCCCGCCCCTCTCCCATAAATGGGAGAGGGGAGAAAACACTCAAGCCGCAAAACCCGGCCAGTCCTCCATCCCGGCAGGCCCGGTGATCTGCGACAGCGGGAACGGCTCGCCTTCGCGGAGGGTTTCGACCTTGCCTTCGGCCGGGAACCACAGCGCATTGCGTTCGCCCAGCACGGTGCCGTTGATGCCATCCGAGTACAGCGCCGAGCCCTCCGGCAGCGCGAACACCTGTTCCGGCGCATTGATGTTCAGGAACTCGGCCAGGCGCTCCTCGCGGCTTTCGCCGTTGTGCCCCGCGGCCTTGCCGCTGATGAAATGCGGGTTGATCTGGAACGGCACCAGCCCCAGCGCTCGCAGCGAGGGCGGCTGCACGATCGGCATGTCGTTGGTGGTGCGGATGGTCGGGCAGGCCACATTGCTGCCGGCGCTCCAGCCCACGTACGGCGTGCCCGCGCGCACCTTCGCGCGGATCCCGTCGACGATGCCGGCGTCATACATGCGCTTGAGCAGCGCGAAGGTATTGCCGCCGCCCACGGCGATGGCCTCGGCTTCCTGCACCGCGCGCAGCGGATCGGCGCTGTGGTGGATCGACTCGAGCGCGTAGCCGAGCTTCTCGAACACCGGCTTGACCATGCCTTCATAGGTATCGAAGCTGAAGCTCACGCCCGCGAACGGCACGAACAGCACCTTGCGCGGCTCGCGCTGCAGCAGCGTGTGGATCTGCTCGCCGGCGTGCTCCAGGTAGCCGAGGTTGTCCTTGCGCGAGCTGCTCATCAGGAGGATGCGTTGGGTCATGTCTTGGATTCCGTCTGTTCGGTGTTGGGATCAGGCGATGGCGGCGCGGATCAGTGCGGCGACGCGGTCGATCTCTTCGTGCGTGTTGAAGTAGTGCAGCGACACGCGCGCCATGGTGGACACGCCGTAGCGCGCCAGGATCGAATCGGCCATGAAATTGCCCGCTTCGATGATGCATTGCTGCGCTTCCAGCGCGGCCACGATGTGCGTCGGATCCACGCCACGCACGTTGAACGGCACGATGCCGATGCGGTGCGTCACGTCGGCCGGGCCGTACAGTTCGAAGCCGGGGATCCCGGCAAGCTTCGCCACCGCGTACTCGGTCAGGTCGCGCACGCGCGCCTCGATGGCATCGATGCCGATGGCGGTCGCGTAGTCGATGGCGGTGCCCATGCCGAGGATGGCCGGCACGATCGGGCAGCCGGCTTCGAAGCGCTTCGCGCCCGCCACCAGCGACAGCGCGCCGGTGTTGCGGTCGTACGCGCCGTTCCACCAGCCCACCAGCATTGGCTCGACCTGCCCGATCAGCGCGCGGCGCACGTACACGAAGCCCGAGCCCTCGGTCGCGCGCAGCGCCTTGCGCCCGCAGCCGGCGAGGAAGTCGCAGTCCAGCTGCGCCACGTCGGAACGCAGCATGCCCACGCTCTGCGCGGCATTGACCAGCGACAGCACGCCATGCTTGCGCGCGACCGCGCAGATCTGCGCGGCGGGCTGCACGGCGCCAGTTGAGTTGGGGAGGTGCGAGAACGTCAGCAGGCGCGTGCGCGGGGTGATTGCGGTCTCGAATGCCTCTGCGCTCAGCAGCCCTTCGGCATTGGCCGCGACCATCTTCACCACGATGCCATGCGACTGCTCCAGCCGGCGCCACGGCAGCAGGTTGCTCAGCATCTCGGTGTCGGCCACCAGCACTTCATCGCCCGCTTGCCAGGCGATGCCGCGCGCGGCGATGGCAATGCTTTCGGTGGCGTTCTTGGTGAAGGCGATCTCGTCGGCCGCGCAGTTGAGCAGTCCGGCCAGCTTGCCGCGCACGGCTTCCACGCGTGCATAGGTCTCCTTGCGGAACGCCGGCAGGTAGATGCCGACATGGCCGGTATCGAGCAGGTAGCTGCGCACGGTGTCGAGCACGGCGTCGGGCGGAATCGAGGCCGCGGCCGTGTCGAGATAGATGGTGGAAGCCGTCAGCGGAGTGTCGGCGCGGATTGCTTGGATATCCATGGAACGTCTCGGGTAATGACAGGCGGGACGCAGCGCATGCGCCCCGGGATGGCTTGCTGCAGGGCTTACTTCTTCAGCTTGGTGACGGAGCCGAAGAAGCTGAAGAGGGCATCGCCGGCGATCACGCCGCCGGCAAAGGCGCTCATCTCGGCCAGGTGCTTGTCGCCGCGCAGGCGCTGTACCACGAAGCGGATCAGCAGGCCCGCCAGCACCGCCCAGCCGGCCAGCGGCGAGGCGATCAGCATGCCGGTGGAGAGCAGGATGCCGAGCTGGCGCTTGGAGCCACCGAGCCATTGCAGCAGCGCGCCGGGGATCGCCCAGATCACCAGGTTGCGCGCGATCTCGGCCGACGAGCCGGCCTTGATCGATGCCGCATAGACACGGTCCACCGGCGGGATCAGGCCCTGCGAGAAGAAGGTGCCGTGGAACACGATCACCACCACGGCGGCCACGCCGAAGCCGACCATCGCTGCCAGGAACTGCTGCTTGCGGCCTGCGATCTCGGCTTCCATGTCGCGGCCCTCGCCGCGCAGCAGGTAGCCGGTCTTCAGGTCGTAGCCCATGTCGGCAAAGGCCGGGCCGGTGGCTGCCGAGAAGCCCACCAGCACCGCCAGCGCCGTCGGCGGGAAGCCGATCAGGATGCCGATGGTCAGCGTGATCAGCGCCACCGCGAAGGCCGGGAACCAGCCCGAGTGCATCGCCGCGATGCCGACGATCAGCTCGTGCACATAGGCGGCAAACGCGGCGTACAGCACGAACACGACCAGCATGCCGAGCGACATGTCCGACACATGCCCGGCCAGCAGCGAGATCAGCAGCGCGATCGCCAGGTAGATGACAAAGCCGCCCGACAGGATGCGGCTGGCGCGCGAGGCCGGAACTTCGATGCTGCGCGCATCGGCCGCCGGGGCGTTGCGCGCACGGCGGATTTCCGTGGCCACCTGGAACAGCGCGACGATGCCCGCGCCGATCATCAGGCCATGCGGAATGTAAGCCTTGGCGATATCGATGCCGGTCACCGCCACCGAATAGCCGCGTACCAGTAGGCCGATGCCGAACATGGTCAGCGCCGCCAGGTTGCCCAGGAACGCCGCGCCGAACGCCGACATCGGCACGCCCAGCCATGCGCCGCCGACGCCAACGGCAATGCCCAGGCCCAGGAACGCCGCCTTGCGGCCGCCGCGGTCGCCGGCCCAGATTGCCTCGGCGGTGGCGATGCCCGCCGGCCAGGTGCCGGTGGCGGGGAAGATCTTGCTGCCGAACAGGAAGTACAACATTGCGCCGTCGACGAACATGGCGATCACCGCGCCGATCAGCATCGGCGTGGCCAGTTCGGGCATGCCCATCGCATACGGCACGCCGATCGGGATCATCAGCGAGTTGGCGGCGCCGAAGGTGGCGGACGAGATCGCGGTCTGCACCAGGTTCTGCCGCTCCAGCACGCGGAAGCGCCGCGTGATCTCCAGCGGGATGCGCGAGAACACGATCGCGATCAGCGCGCCGATGATCGAGGTATTGGCCGAGATCCCCAGCGATACGATCAGCTGCATGCCGATCATGGCGCCGAATACCGACAGCGCCACCGACACCAGCAGCAGCAATGGCTCCATAAAGCGCGACCGTGTCGCGGGCTGCGCCGCCACCGGCGCGTTCAGTTGTGTTGGCATGGTCATGTCTTCTACCGCTCCCCGTAGTGTTGTCTGGTTTTGTGTGTCGTGCGCGCGCGTTGCGTAGGCGCGCCGCTATCGCATAAAGCCCGCCACCGGGCCAATCGTCTTGCGCGCCGCGCGCAGCGCTTCCAGCAGCCGGGGCACGGCGTCGCGCGTCAGCCGCTGCAGCGGGCCGGCGATGGCGAGGGATCCCACCACCGCCCGCGTGTCACGGTGGTGCAGCGGCAATGCCAGCCCGGCCACCGTGGCCGCGGATTCCTCGCAGGTATAGGCAAAGCCGTCGGCGCGGACCTGGGCCAGTTGCGCGGCCAAGTCGGGCGCATCGCCGATGACCTGCCGCCGGAACGCTTCCGGCTGGAAGGCCAGGATCGCCTTGGCATGCGCGCCGGCGTCCAGCGCGAAGCGCTGGCCCACCTCGATCGAAAAGCGCAGCTGGTGCTGGCTCTGGGCAATGTCCGTGCACAGGCCTTCGTGACCGTCCAGCCAGGACAGGAAAACCGTTTCGCCGCTTTCCTGCGCCAGCGCCTCCAGCGCGGGCTGGACCACCTCTGCCGGCGAAAACGACTTGCGCATCACTTGCCCCAGCTCGAACCAGCGCAGCCCCAGCCCATAGCGGCCGACGCTGTCCTGCGTCAGGAAGCCATTGGCGGCAAACGTGGCCAGTGCGCGATGCACGACGGCGTGGTGCACGCCGCTTTCGCGCGCCAGTTCGCGCACGCCCCAGCTGGGCTGGCGAGCGGTGAAATGGGTGAGCAGCGCAAGGGCGCCGTCGAGGGTCTTGAGCATGACTGACTGCTTTGTGTCTCTATATAAGAGACAACGTCTCTGATACAGAGAAATGCTAGGCCTCGCTCCAACAGCCAACAATCAGGGTTAACACGCAGTCCCAGCCAGCGCCCGGGCGAATATCGACCATGCGCCGTTGCCTATACTTGGCGCAGACCGACTGCTACTGGGGAGGCGCCCATGGCTGCGGAAGACCACGGTTTCGGCGACGAAGCGGCCCGCATCGCGCATCGCCGCGGCCAGCTCGGCATCGCGCCGCGCACGCATGAGGGCCAGCGCAACTGGGCGCTGGCGCTATCCGGCGGCGGCATCCGCAGCGCCACGTTCTGCCTGGGCGTGACGCAGGCGATGGCAGGCACCGCCATGCCAGCCACCACCCTGGCCACCACCGGGGACACCGAGGCTCCTCCGACGCCCGCAGCAAGTACTGCCGCCTCGGCGCAGGCCGTGCCCGGGCTGGCCTCTCTGCTAGCCCAGTTCGACTACCTGTCCACCGTCAGCGGCGGCGGTTACCTTGGAGCCTTCTTTGTCAGCCTGTTCGTGCCGGGGCGCCTGCGGCGCGGCGCCGGCCCGGTCCAGGCCGCGGCCGACGCCTACCACACGCTGCAATGCGAGCCGCCCGGGCGCATCCACACCTCGGTCTCCTATGCCGCCGATCCCGGCCGCGGCGCGGTCGCGTGGCTGCGCGAGAACGGCCGCTACCTGTCGCCTACCGGCGCGGGCGACAGCCTTTATGCCGCCGCGCTGGTGGTGCGCAACTGGCTGGCCGTGCATTATGTGATCGGCAGCGCGCTGCTGGTATTGCTGTCCCTGCTAGCGCTGTTGCTGCACGGCGCGGCGGGAGCGTGGTACGGGTTCGGACGCTATGAGATGGACTTGCTGCACGATGCGCGGCAGGCCTTCAACCAGGGCGAATGCGCGATCTGGTGGAGCCCCTGGCTGTGGCTGCCGCTCGCCACCGCCGTGATCGGCGCGGTGCCGCCCGGCCTGGCCTACTGGCTGGTCTATCCGCGCGCCAGCGATTCGCAGGCACCGGGGCGTTTTTTCAGCCCCGCGCCGATGGTGGCCCTGCTGTTGGGGCTGCTGTTGCTTGCCGCCGCGCGCTGGTCGGAATGGCTTGGCGCGGAGCTGGTCTCGGCGCAGCTCTTTGCCGCGATGGGCGTGCTGACGTGGCTGGGTGTGCTGAGTTGCCTGGTGATGCTGCAGGGCGAGCCGCGCACCGTGTCCGGCTATCGCGTGCGGGCCACGCGCGCGCTGCGCACGGCGGTCACGCTGACGCTGTGGCTGGCGGCATTGGGCCTGGCCGATACCGCCGCACGAACCACCTATCTGTATGCCCATGCCGCCGGCCATCCGTGGGGCGCGGCGCTGCCCGCGAGCGTGCTGGGCGTGCTGGTTTGGCTGGTGCGCTATGGCGCGCGCTGGTTCGACGAAGGCCGCAAGGGCAGTGCCGAGACTGCCTGGCGCGCACTGTGGACACGCTTGCCGGTCTCGCTGCTGGCCGGCGCGGCCGCGGCGGTGCTGGCGCTGCTGCTGTTCGTGTTGTGGTCGTGGCTGGTGCTGTGGGTGCGCTGGGATGGCCGCGAGCCGGTCGACTGGCTGGTGTATGGCACGGCCTACACCGGTCCGGCGCTGGCCACGCTGACAGTAGTGGCGCTGGTGCTGGCGCTGGTCGCCGGCCGCTTTACCGGCTTCCTGAACCTCTCGACGCTGCAGCCCTTCTATGCGGCGCGCCTCACGCGCGCCTATCTTGGCGCGTCCAACGGCGAGCGCTTTGCCGCGCCCGATCCCGATCCGGTCGCGGACCGCCGCCGGCGCGCGCGCTTCAGCGTGGCAGAGCCGGTGCCCGGCGACCAGCTCAGCCTGAACGCCTACTACGATCCGCGCGTGCTGGCGCCGCTGCACCTGATCAACGTGACGTTGAACCTGACCGTCGATCCGGCCGAGCAACTGGTCCAGCGTGACCGCAAGGGCAAGCCGCTGTGCCTGGCACCCGGCGCCGGTGTGGCCCAGCCGGGCGCCGCGACCACCATTGCGCCGGATGCCTATGTGCGCTTCACCATCGACGGCTGGCGGTGCTGCCCGGACGCGTCATGGCCTTCATCGGGCAAGCTGGCGCAATCGCTCACGGTGGGGGACTGGATCGCAATCTCTGGCGCGGTGGTGTCGACAGGGCTGGGCCGTGCCACCACGCTCGGGACCTCGCTGCTGCTGGGCCTGGCCAACCTGCGGCTGGGCACGTGGTGGCCGTCGTATCCGGCCAGGTACGCGCGCCAGGGCGGGCGCGAGGGCGAGCAGTGGCGCCATCCCGAACGCGCCACGCATCCATGGCTGGCCGCCGGCATGTTCCGCACGCAATACTATCTGGGGTGCGAGCTGAGCGCCCGCTTCCATGGCACGCGGCGCGGCTGGCAGTACCTGTCGGACGGCGGGCATTTCGACAATACCGGCGTCTACGAACTGCTGCGTCCGGGCCGGGACGTCGCGTTGATCGTGCTGTGTGACTGTGGCGGCGACCGGGACTATCGCTTTGGCGACCTCGCCAACCTGATCCGCCTCGCGCGCATCGACCACGGCCTGGAGATCGTCGTGGATACGGAGGCCGCCACCACGCACCCGGTGCTGAGCCAGGTCTTCGGTGTGCCGGACGATTTCCTGCCGGGCGTGGCGGCCGGCGGCCCTGCCGCCGACAAATGCGCGGTGCTGCTCAACGTGTACCGCACCGACCCGGCCTGCGCGGCGCCGCGCGCGCGGGTCTGCCGCATCGTGCTGCTCAAGCCGCGGCTGGTGTCATGGGCGCCGGCCGACGTGCGGCACTATGGCGCCACGCACCCGGCCTTCCCGCAGGAAGGCACCGGCGACCAGTTCTTCGATGAAGCGCAATGGGAAAGCTATCGGGCGCTGGGCCATGCGATCGGCCAGCGCGTGCTGGGCGGCGAGGTGGGCAGGGCGCTGCTGGCGTGATCGGGTGGCCTGAACGTCGCCGTTAGCACACGAAGGTTAGCGAACAAAGCCGATCACGTCCTCCAACCGGCCGCTGGCGTCGCGCAAGGCCTCCAGCAGCCGCGGCACGGCGGCCTCATCCAGGCGCTGCTGCGGCCCGGCAATGGCCACCGAGCCCACCACCGCGCTGCGGTCGCGCGACCACAGCGGCAGCGCCAGCCCGGCCACGCTGGCCGCGGCTTCCTCGCGCGTATGGGCCCAGCCGCGTTCGCGCACCTCGGCAAGCTGCTGCTCGATGCGCTCGCGGTCCAGCGCGGTGTGCGGCCCCATGCGCGCCATGCCCTGGCGGTAGACTTCGTCGCGGAAGGCATCGTCCTGGAAGGCGAGCATCGCCTTGGCATGCGCGCCCGCGTACAGCGCAAAGCGCTCGCCCAGCTCGATCGAGAAACGCAGCTGGTGCTGGCTCTGCACCAGCCCCACGCACAGGCCTTCATGGCCGTCGAGCCACGACAGGAACACGGTCTCGCCGCTTTGCGCGGCCAGCTTTTCCAGAACCGGGCGCACGATCTCGTCCGGCGAGAAGCTCTTGCGCACCACCTGCCCCAGCTCGAACAGCCGCAGCCCCAGCGAATACTTGCCGGTGGCCGCGTCCTGCACCAGGAAGCCGTTGGCGGCAAAGGTCGCCAGCACGCGGTGCACCACGGCGTAATGCACGCCGCTGTGCTTGGCCAGCTCGCGCACGCCCCAGGTGGGCTGGCGCACGGTAAAGTGGGTCAGCAGGGCCAGCGCGCCGTCCAGTGTCTTGAGAGTCATCGATCGTTCCTTCGCATCGGGCTGAATGGTAAGGGCAAGCGGCGCGCGGCTCAATCCTTGCGCCCGGGTGCCGCGCATTTGCCGAAGTTGGCCGACATTTGCCGGCGTTTGCGGATACCCACGCCGCCTGCAGGGCCGCAAATCCGTTGCCAGCACGATCCGCGCGGGCTCACTAACATAGCGAACCATCCGCATTGCAGCGGGCGGCGCACGTGTGGCGTACGCCGCCCGCCAGACCACGACATGAACCGCGACTCTCTCCCCGCCGGCAACGGCATCGCTTATTCGGTGCTCGACCTGGCGCCTATCCCGCAGGGCAGCGACGCCGGCCAGGCCATGCGCAACTCGCTCGACCTGGCGCGCCATGCCGAACGGCTGGGCTACCACCGCTACTGGCTGGCCGAGCACCACAACATGCCCGGCATCGCCAGCGCCGCCACCGCGGTGCTGATCGGCTATGTCGCCAACGGCACGCAGACCATCCGCGTGGGCTCCGGCGGCGTGATGCTGCCCAACCATTCGCCGCTGGTGATTGCCGAGCAGTTCGGCACGCTGGCCTCGCTGTACCCGGGCCGCATCGACCTGGGGCTGGGCCGCGCGCCAGGCACCGACCAGGCTACCGCGCGCGCATTGCGCCGCCATCTGGCCAGCGACAGCGCCGATACCTTCCCGCAGGACGTGGAAGAGCTGCAGGCGTACTTCGATGACGTGCGCCCCGGCCAGCGCCTGCGCGCCGTCCCCGGTGCAGGCCTGAAGGTGCCGATCTGGCTGCTGGGCTCGAGCCTGTTCAGCGCGCAGCTGGCCGCGGCGATGGGCCTGCCGTTCGCGTTTGCCTCGCACTTTGCGCCGGGCTTCATGCGCCAGGCGCTCGACCTTTACCGCCGCACCTTCCGGCCCTCGGAAACGCTGGATCGCCCGTACGTGATGCTCGGCTTCAATGTCTTTGCCGCAGACAGCGCAGACGAGGCGCGCCGCCTGTTCAGTTCGCTGCAGCAGCAGTTCCTGGCACTGGTGCGCGGCACGCCGGGGCAGTTGCGCCCGCCGGTGGACGACATCGAGTCGCTGTGGACAGAGAGCGAGGCCGACCATATCCGCCGCTCGCTGGCGTGTTCGGTGGTGGGCGATCCGGAGACGGTGCGCGCGGGCATGCAGCGCTTTGTCGACGACCTGCAGCCGGACGAGCTGATGCTGACCGGCCAGATCTACGACCACCAGGCGCGGCTGCGCTCCTTCGAGATCGCCGCCGGCGTGGCGCGCAGCCTCAAGGCCAACGCCGCGCTCTGAACCATCCGGTATGACGCACGCCGCACTTGCGGCGTGCGCTCGCCGCTGTCTCGAGATTCCTGCCTGCATTCTGGATTGCATCGCGCCGATGCGCTCGGATACATTAGAAGGCCGACACCAGACAGAGGCGCGGCCGCCCAGGCACGCACCCGCACAGTCCGCCCGATCCACCGCCCCCTCAGCAGGCTCCCGGGGCCGACGGCAGCGACGACCAGGAGACAGCGATGGACCTGCGGCAACGCGAGCACATCGAGACGGTGGTCCAGGCCACCACATACCTAGCCCCGCCCGCCGTGCTGGCGGACCGGATCGCGCACGACGCCATCATCCAGAACTCATGGCGGCGCTGCGTGCACCAGTACGGGCTCGATCCCTCGCGCATGCAGGAAGCGCGCATCCTGCCGCAGCCGCGGCTGCGCGAACACCAGGAACGCATCGACGATTTCGCGCGCATCGCGCGCCACGGGCTGCAAAGCCTGTACGGCCAGGTGGCGGCGCTGGGGTACGTGGTGCTGCTGACCGATGCGCAGGGCGTGACGGTTGATTACATCGGCGATGCGCGCACCGACGCCGCGTTGCGGCACGCCGGCCTCTACCTTGGCGCGGAATGGAGCGAGAGTGGCGCTGGCACCTGCGCGGTGGGAACGGCGCTGGTCACTGGCCAGGCGTTGACGGTGCACCAGGCCGACCATTTCGATGCGACCCATATCCCGCTGACCTGCACCGCCGCGCCGCTGTTCGACACGCACGGCAACCTGCACGCCATCCTCGACATCTCCGCGCTGACCTCGCCGCACGCCAAGGACAGCCAGGGACTGGCGTTGCAGCTGGTGCGCATCTATGCCGCCCATATCGAGAACGCCAACTTCCTGCGCGCGCACCGGCGCGACTGGATCCTGAAGCTGAACGTGGCGCCCGAGTTCGTCGACGTCAACCCCGAGTACCTGCTGGCGCTGGATGAGGCCGGCCGCATCGTCGGCCACAACCACCGCGCCAGGCTGATGCTGGAGGGCGAACTGGGTGGCGCGGCCGGCGCCACCGTGCTCGGCCAGCGCTTCGAGGCACTGTTCGGCGCCCGGCTGGAAGACCTTGGCAACTATGTCTACTCGCGGCCCAGCGAGCAGCGGCTGGTGGCGCTGAACCGCAGCGGCGGGCTGCTGTACCTGAGCGTGATGCCGCCCGCGCTGCGCTGGCAGGCACCGGCGAAGGAAGCGCCGGTGGCCATGCCCCCTGCGCTGGCCGCGCTGACCGGCGGCGACGCCGCGCTGCAGCAGCAATTGCAGCGCGCCGCGCGCCTGGTCGATTCACCGATCAATCTCCTGATCCATGGCGAGACCGGCAGCGGCAAGGAGTTCTTCGCCAAGGCCCTGCACCAGGCCAGCGCGCGCCGCGGCGGCCCGTTCATCGCGGTGAACTGCGCGGCGATCCCCGAAACGCTGATCGAGAGCGAGTTATTCGGCCACCTGCCCAACAGCTTCTCCGGCGCCGGCCCGCGCGGCAAGCGCGGGCTGATCCAGGAAGCCGACGGCGGCACGCTGTTCCTGGACGAGATCGGCGACATGCCGCGCGAGCTGCAGTCGCGGCTGCTGCGCGTGCTGGCCGAGGGCGAGGTGCTGCCGGTCGGCGCCGCGCGGCCCGTGCCGGTGCGGCTGCGCGTCATTTCCGCGACGCACCACGGCCTGGAGCAACTGGTCGCCGAAGGACGCTTCCGCGAAGACCTTTTCTACCGTTTGAACGGCGCCCGTTTCGAGCTGCCGCCACTGCGCGCGCGCAACGACCTTGACTGGCTGATGGCCAAGCTGCTGCAGGAAGGCGCGGCCGCGCCCGTGACGCTGTCGCCGGCGGCCCGCGAGCGGCTGCATCGCCATCGCTGGCCGGGCAACCTGCGCGAGCTGCGCAACGTGCTGGAATACGCGCGCGCCGTCTGCACCGGCGGCTATGTCGATGAGCACGACCTGCCTGACGGCCTCGGGACGACAGCCATCCCCGCGGCACCGCCGCAAGCTGCGCCGGTTGCCGGCGACAGCGACGCCGCTGCATGCGACCCGCACCAGCTGCCACCCGAAGGCATGCTGCTGATGCAGTACCTGCGCGCTTCCGGCTGGAACCTGAGCGCGGTCGCGCGCCAGATCGGCATCAGCCGCATGACGCTGTACCGGCGCATGGAGCGTTATGGCATCCAGTCGCCGAACCGGCGCGACGGCGACGCGGGCAGCTAGCCGCGCCGACGCCCGGTCCTGGGGGTCGCGGTGACTGGGGTGACTGGGGTGACTGCGGTGGCAGCCGGCGGCGAGACGCCCGCCGCGCATGCCGCGCGCAGGGCATCGATCAGCAAGCGCACGCCGGGCGTGGCGGTACGGCGCTTGCGCGACACGATGCCGTAGGGCACCAGCCGGCCGCGCATTGCCACCGGCAGGATTGCCAGCGCGCCCATCGCGGCGAAATAGCCGGCGATCGCGCTGGGTACCACGGCGATGCGGTCGCTGCCCGCCAGCAGCGGCAGCGTCGCCATGATGGAAGAGGTTTCGATGACATCCTCCGGCAAGGGCACGCGCGCATCGCGAAAGGTCTGGTCAATGATCTGGCGCATCGGGCTGGCGGCGGGCTGGATGATCCATGGATAGCCCGACAGGCCCGCCAGCCGTACGCTGCGCTTGCCTGCCTGCGGATGCGCGGGGCGCGCCACGATCGACAGGATCTCCTCGCACAGGGGCTCGAACGCCAGGTCCTCGGCAAGCGAGCCCGCCGGGATACGGCCGACCACCACGTCCAGTGCATCCTGCCGCAGGGCCTGCACCAGCACGTCGCTGGTATCCACCTGGAGTGCGATGTGCAGCTGCGGGTGGCGTGCCTTGAGCCCGTTGATGGCGCCGGCCAGCAGGTCCGGCACCGGTGCCAGGATCGCGCCGATACGCACCTTGCCGATCTCGCCTGCGGCGATGGCGGCAAGCTCGTCGTGCAAGGCATCGAGATCGGACAGCGCCACGCGCGCATAGCGGATCAGGGCCTCGCCGAACACGGTCGGCGTGATGCCGCGGGCGTGGCGCGTGAACAGCAGCGTTCCGACGGTGTCTTCCAGCTCGTGCAGTGCCTTGGTCGCCGCAGGCTGGGTCAGGGCCATCTCGCTGGCGGCGCCACGCAGCGAGCCGTGTTCGGCGAGTGCCAGCGCCAGGCGAAGATGGCGCATCTGCAGGCGCTTGCGCAGCGTGGCGGCGTTGCTGAGCTGGGTCAGGGATTCGGGCATGGCAGTGTACGGTGGACGCCGGTTTTATAGCACGCATGGCGGACCACACTGCGACCGGAATCAACACATTGCGCGGTCTTGGGCTGGTGCCGAGGACATGTGCCTGGCGCCAATACGGTAGAAGCGCACAGCATTGCCGGCCAATACCCGTTGCCTGGCGAGGGGGTCCGGCAGCGCGTCGGTCACCATGCGCAGCACCGTGCCGAACGCGGCGCTCAACGACGAAACCGGCAGGTTGCTGCCGAACATGGCGCGCTCGTGTCCGAAGATGGCCAGCGTCTCGCGCACAATGCGGCGATTCTCAGCCGCATCCCAGCGGCCGCCCTGCAGTCCGAACTCGGACAACTTGACCATCACGTTCGGGCAGGCGGCCAGCGCTTCCATGCCGCGCCGCCAGTGAGCCAGCCCGGCTTCCGACCGGTCCAGCGGCAAGCCGGCATGATTCAGTGCGATCGCCAGCTCGGGCAGGGCGGCGGCCACCTGCGCCGCCTCTTGCAGATGCCAGAACGGCACGCGCAGGTCCCACGACAGTCCGTGGTGCGGCAGCCGCGCCAGGTCTTCCAGCCAGCCGGGATCCTGCATCGATCCTGCCCTGCCCGCAACCGACTCGCCCGGAGCGGATGCCGTCAGCGGTTTGCAGCGGATGCCGCGCACCCGTGCAAAACTCGCCTGGCGCGCAAGCAGCGCGGCGCAGTTTGCGGTGCCGAGCGGGGCGTAAGCGACCACGGAGGCGGCCATGCCCCGGGGCCAGCGGGGCTCATGCAGCCACGCCGTCTCGGCGATGGCTTCACCCCGGTCCCGCTCGGCCTCGATGTGGACGGTTGCCAGCACCGATACGCCAGCCGTATCGCGCCGGTACTCAGCCGCCAGATAGTCATGGCGCAAGGCCTGGTAGTCGCCCAGAAAGAATGTTGCCGGCTGGTACCCCTCCTGCAGCCACGGGTAGTGCCCGCAATCGAGCTGCCACAGATGGTGGTGGGCATCGACGATCGCCAGTCGCTCGCCGGCAGGCAAGACGTTGCACGTCATCGGCAGGACTCCGGCAGGGTGGCGGTCAGCACGGTAGCCAGCACGAGCGCGCAAGCCAGCATGTAGACGCCCACGCCGGCGTCGAAATACTGGATCAGCAGCCCAACTGCATACGGCCCGCAGAACCCGCCAAGATTGCCAAGTGCGTTGATCAGGCCGCGCGCCACGCCCGCATCGTCTGCGGCCAGCAGGCGCGGGGGCAGGGTCCAGAACACGCCCGCGGCGGCTTGCAGGAACACGCCGCAGCCGACCAGCAGACCGTAGGCCAGCCAGGTATTGGCATGGAACCATACCGATCCGGCCAGGCAGGCGGCAAAGCCCAGCAAGGGCCACATCACGAAAGCGCGGCGTTTCCCGCTGCGGTCCGACCAGGCAGACACCACGAGGATGCCGGCCATGGTTCCCACATACGGTACCATCGCCAGCAAGCCGACCTGGCCCATGCCGCCGTGGGTCAGGTCCTTGAGGATGGTTGGCAGCCACAACGTATAGCCGTAGATGCCAGCCTGGTAAAGGAAATTCAGGCCGATCAGGCGACGGATCACGGTATCCGACAGCAGCCGCAAGATCACTGTGCGCGTAGCCGCATGGTTCGTTGACGCAGAGGCCGCTGGCGCCGCTCGTTGCTGCTCGGCGCGCAGTTGCGTCAGGACGTAATCGCGCTCCGCCGTGGAAATCCAGCGGGCCTCCTGAGGCCGGTCGCAGGCCAATGCCAACCAGACGCCGAGGCAGAGCGCCGAGATGCCGCCTTCGATGATAAACAGCCAGCGCCAGTCCAGCGCGGCGATGACGAGTCCCGAGAGCGGCGCGGTAATCATGCCGGCAATCGGCACGAACAGGATCACCAGCGCATTGGCCCGGCCGCGCTCGTGGTCTGGAAACCAGTTGCCGACGATCGTCAGCACCACCGGCAGCATGCCGCCCTCGGCCACGCCGAGTGCGAAGCGCAGGACCAGCAACTCGGTCTCGTTGCGCACGAGGCCGGTCAGCACGGAGATCACGGCCCACGCCAGCATCGACCAGCCGATGAACTTGCGTCCGCTGCCGCGTACGGCCAGCTTGCCGCCCGGAACCTGCAGCAACAGGTAGCCGGCGAAGAAGATGCCGCCGGCCAGGCCCGCCATGCCGGCACCGATGCCAAGCGCCTCGTTCATGCCACCCGGCATGGCAAAGGCGATATTGACCCGGTCCATATATGAGACGATGCACACCATCAGGATGGGCGGGATGATGCGCCACCAGCGCTGCGCGGGAATCCGGGCGGTGGCCGAGGCGGTGCCGGGCGTCGCGCCGGCAGGAGAATCAAGGGCGACGGCGTTGTCGGCTCGCGCTTGCTGCGGGATGTTCATAGGTCTCCTTCATGGGCGCCTTCAGCGGCTGCTTCGGCGGCTGCTTTAGCGTCTGGGTCTGTGCTGCGACGAAATGGTATGAGTGCCGGCCGACGGTTGCGGCGACGGGCCTGTGGAACCTCGCGCTTAGCGGGACGGCAGCGCCAGGATGGCGAGGCCGTCCGGCTCCTTGCCGGTGGCAAAGGCATGGCGCAACGCCAGCGTGCGAAGGTCCAGTTCGCTGACGCTGTGGTCGTTGAGCGCAAGCCAGGCGCGGCCAGGGTCGGCTGGATGGAATGCCAGTGCGATCGGCTTGGCGCCGGTATCGACCCGTGCCAGCTCGACCAGCGTGTGCGGGTCGAAGATGCGCAGGCTGCGCTCGCCATAGTTGAGCGCGAACAAGCGGTCGCAAGGCGACCAGTACAGTCGGGTGGGATCCTCGCCCGTGGCGGCCGTGCCGAGCACTTCCAGCGTGTGGGCGTCGAGCCGCGCGATGGTATGGTCGTCGCGGCTGGAGACGTAGAGCAGGGATTCGTCAGGACTCAGGCAGCAGCCTTCAGGCCGCCGGCCGGCGTGGGCTGCGCGCGGCGGCCGGCTCGCATCGTAGGGGTGGACCAGCGTTACCGTGTGTGACAGCAGGTTGGTCACGTAGGCGCGTTGCCCGTCGCCCGTCAGTACGAACAGGTGGCTTTTGACGCCGCCGGACGGCACCGCGCGCGCAGGCGTGCAGCTCTCCCACGGGGCTTCGAACACCAGCAGCATGTTGTCGCGCTCGCTCAGGGCATAGACGCGGCCTAGCGCGTCAATCTGCAGCCCATGGATGCGGTGATAAGGCGCGCAGTCCAGGTCGCCTTCACGCTCTCCGCCGGCGATATCGACGCAGCACACGGCGGCGCCGCCATTTCCGGCATGCGCAAAGGTCTGTACCCCGTAGTGGCCGACATAGCCGCGCAGCCGTGCGCGGTCGACCACGAACTCATGTGGGTAGTCCGGCAGCGGCACGCTGAAGCGGCGCGCACCGCTTTCCAGGTCATAGCCGCTGAAGCTGTGGCCGAACTTCTCCACCAGCACTGCGATCCAGCGCGTGTCCATTCTGTCTCCTCATTAGCTTCGCGGCGGGATGGCGAAGCAGGTCGTTGTTTGAGGAGGAGAGTCTGGCGCAGGAAGCCGTCACCAACCACTGAATATTGCACATCGAGGTATTCCCGGAAGTAATCGGCCGCACCCGCGGCCGCCGCTGCGCGATACGGTTGTCCAGTCTGTACAACTGCACTGTGACACCTGTCTCGCCGTGATAGCCGCGCTGGGCTGTTTGCCGCGCGGAGCATGGCAAATCGTGCGGGTTATCCCTTAAATCGAACGCCGCCGGAGGGTCGTTTTCCGATCTCGCGGCGGCTACCGCGCACTGGCACAGCCATTGCAATTTGCCTGTCACCACAACCACAACAGGAGACAGGCAATGGGGCACGCAGCCGTCGCCGGCACGCCACTGGTCGGCATCATCGCCAACCCGATTTCCGCGCGCGATATCCGCCGCGTGATCGCCAACGCCAACAGCCTGCAGCTGGCCGATCGCGTCAATATCGTGCTGCGCCTGTTGTCCGCGCTGGCGGCATGCGGCGTGGGCCGCGTGTTGATGATGCCGGACCGCGAAGGGCTGCGCGTCATGCTGTCGCGGCACCTGGCGCGCCGGCAAGGTCCCGACTCCGGCCTGCCTGCCGTCGAATACCTCGACATGCCCGTGACCGCGCGTGTCGATGACACGCTGCACGCCGCGCGCTGCATGGCAGACGCCGGCGTGGCCGCGATCATCGTGCTCGGCGGCGACGGCACCCACCGCGCGGTGGTGCGCGAATGCGGTGGCGTTCCCATCGCCGGCCTGTCGACCGGCACCAACAATGCCTACCCCGAGATGCGCGAGCCCACCATCACCGGCATCGCCACCGGGCTCTATGCCACCGGGCGCGTTCCCGACAAGCAAGCGCTGGCCTCCAACAAGCGGCTCGACATCGTCATCCGCGATGGCGACGGCGGCTTTCGCCGCGACATTGCGCTGGTGGATGCGGTGATCTCGCACGAGCACTTCATCGGCGCGCGCGCCTTGTGGAAGACCGACACCCTTGCCGCGGTCTATGTGTCGTTTGCCGATCCGCAGGCCATCGGCCTGTCCGCCATCGCCGGCCTGCTCGAACCGCTGGGCCGGCGCGATCCCGGCGGCCTGGCGATCGAACTGGCCGCGCCGGGCGAGGGTGAATTCGACCTGCGCGCACCGATCGCGCCGGGACTGCTGTGCACGGTGCCGGTGGCCGGCTGGGAGCGCCTCGAACACGGCCGCCCGCACCGCGTGCGCCAGCGCAGCGGCATCGTCGCGCTCGACGGCGAACGCGAGCTGGCCTTCGGGCCCGACGACGAAGTCACCGTGACCCTGCATGAACACGCTTTTCGCAGCATCGACGTGGCGGGCTGCATGCGCTATGCCGCGCAGCATCGGCTGATGCGCAGCAGCAACCCGTTGCTTACCTGCTTTTCCTGAAGTGCAAACCTTGATAGAACGAAGGAGACAGACATGACAGCCAGAGCTTCGCAAGATCCTGCGCAACATCGCGCCGCGCTGCCGCTCGACAAGGAGACGCTGCTGACGGTGTACCGGAAAATGCGCACCATCCGCGATTTCGAGGAGCGCCTGCACGTGGACTTCGCGCGTGGCGACATCCCGGGCTTTGTCCACCTGTATGCGGGCGAGGAGGCCGCGGGCGTCGGCATCCTGCACCACCTGCACGATGGCGACCGCATCGCCAGCACGCACCGCGGCCACGGCCACTGCATTGCCAAGGGGGTGGACCCGGTGGCGATGATGATGGAGATTTATGGCAAGAAGGGCGGCTCGTGCAACGGCAAGGGCGGCTCGATGCATATCGCCGACCTGTCCAAGGGCATGATGGGCGCCAACGGCATCCTGGGCGCGGGCGCGCCGCTGGTCTGCGGCGCAGCGCTGGCGGCCAAGTTCCGCGGCAAGGGCGAGGTCGGCATCACCTTCTGCGGCGACGGCGCTTCCAACCAGGGCACCTTCCTGGAAAGCCTGAACCTGGCCGCGGTGTGGAACCTGCCGGTGATCTTCGTGATCGAGAACAACGGCTATGCCGAGTCGACCTCGCGCGACTATGGCACGGCGGTGGACAGCTATGTCGACCGCGCCGCCGGCTTTGGCATCCCGGGCGTGACTGTCGACGGCACCGACTTCTTTGCCGTGCACGAGGCCGCCGGCGAAGTCATCCGCCGCGCGCGCGAAGGTGGCGGCCCGTCGCTGCTCGAATGCAAGATGGTTCGCTTCTACGGCCATTTCGAGGGCGATGCGCAGACCTATCGCGCCGCCGGCGAACTCGACGACATCCGCGCCAACAAGGACTGCCTGAAGCTGTTTGCCCGCACCGTGACGCAGGCCGGCGTGATCGCGCGCGAGGAACTCGACACCATCGACCGCGAAGTCGCCGCGCTGATCGAGCACGCCGTGCAGGAAGCCAAGGCCGCGCCTCTGCCGGGGCCGGAAGACCTGCTCACCGACGTTTACGTCAGCTACTGATCCGCCTCTCGCTAACAAGACGGCTAACCGATTTATCAGGAGACAAACATGGCTCGCAAACTGAGCATCAAGCTGGCGATCAACGAGGCGATCGACCAGGAAATGACCCGCGACCCCAGCGTCATCATGCTGGGCGAAGACATCGTCGGCGGCGCGGGCGCGGACGGCGAGAAGGACGCCTGGGGCGGCGTGCTGGGCGTGACCAAGGGCCTGTATGCCAAGCATGGCGACCGGCTGCTGGATACGCCGCTGTCGGAGTCAGCCTATGTGGGCGCGGCCATCGGCGCCGCGGCGTGCGGCATGCGCCCGATCGCCGAACTGATGTTTATCGACTTCATGGGCGTGTGCTTCGACCAGATCTTCAACCAGGCGGCCAAGTTCCGCTACATGTTCGGCGGCAAGGCCGAAACCCCTGTGGTGATCCGCGCCATGGTCGGCGCGGGTTTCCGTGCCGCCGCGCAGCACAGCCAGATGCTGACGCCGCTGTTCACGCATATCCCCGGGCTCAAGGTGGTGTGCCCATCGACGCCATACGACACCAAGGGCCTGCTGATCCAGGCGATCCGCGACAACGACCCGGTGATCTTCTGCGAGCACAAGAACCTGTACGGGCTGGAAGGCGAAGTACCGGAGGGCGCGTATGCGATCCCGTTCGGCGAGGCCAATATCGTGCGCGACGGCAAGGACGTGTCGATCGTCACCTACGGGCTGATGGTGCACCGCGCGCTGGAAGCGGCGGCCACACTTGCCAAGGAGGGCATCGAGGCCGAGGTCATCGACCTGCGCACGCTGTCGCCGCTGGACATGGACACGGTGCTGGAGTCGGTCGAGAACACCGGCCGCCTGGTGGTGGTGGATGAAGCCAGCCCGCGCTGCAATATCGCCACCGATATCTCCGCGCAGGTCGTGCAACAGGCATTCGGCGCGCTCAAGGCCGCCATCGAGATGGTGTGCCCGCCGCATACGCCGGTGCCGTTCTCGCCCACGCTGGAAGACCTGTATATCCCCAGCGCGGCGCAGATCGTTGCCGCCGCGCGCAAGACCGTGAAGGGAGGCAAGCACTGATGGCAACGGCAGCAATTACCCCGATCGTGATGCCCAAGTGGGGCCTGTCGATGAAGGAAGGCACGGTCAATGCCTGGCTCGTCGACGAAGGCGCCGAGATCAGCGTGGGCATGCCGATCCTCGATGTGGAAACCGACAAGATCGCCAATGCGGTGGAGGCGCCGGACGCCGGCACGCTGCGCCGCAAGGTGGCGCAGGCCGGCGACGTGCTGCCGGTGAAAGCGCTGCTTGGCGTGCTGGCCCCGGCGGAGGTGAGCGATGCGGATATCGACGCGTATGTATCGGCTTATGAAGCGCCCGCGGACGAGGGCGACGAGGAAGACGCCGCCGCCGCGTACCAGTTCGCCGACGTCGACGGCGTCCGCGTCCGCTACGCCCGCAAGGGCGACGGCGCCGAGACCGTGCTCTTCATCCACGGCTTTGGCGGTGACCTGGACAACTGGCTGTTCAACCTCGATCCCCTTGCCGACACGTACACGGTCGTGGCACTGGACCTGCCCGGCCATGGACAGTCGTCGCCGCGGCTCGCGGGCACGACGCTGGCGCAGATGGCCGGCTTTGTAGCGCGCTTCATGGACGAGACCGGCATCGGCGCGGCGCACCTGGTCGGCCATTCGATGGGCGGCGGCGTGGCGGCGCAACTCGCCGTGGACGCGCCGCAGCGGGTGCTGTCGGTGGCGCTGGTGTCGCCGGTGGGCTTCGGCGAAGCGGTCAACAGCGGCTATACCGAGGGCTTCGTCAATGCGCAGTCGCGGCGGGACCTGAAGCCGGTGATCGAGTTGCTGTTCGCGGATGCCGGGCTGGTCAGCCGGCAGATGCTCGACGACTTGCTGCGCTACAAGCGGCTGGATGGCGTGACCGAAGCGCTGACCTCGCTGGGCCAGGACCTGTTCGCCGGCGGCAGGCAGAAGGAGCAGCCCGGCCAGCGGCTGGCCGGCACCGGCAAGCGCGTGCTGGTGGTGTGGGGCGGACAGGACCGCATCATCCCGGCCGAGCATGCCGAGGCGGCGCCGCCCGATGCCACGGTCAAGGTCTTTGCCGATGCCGGCCACATGAGCCAGATGGAAAAGGCCAACGACTTCAACGCGCTGCTCAGGCAGCACCTCGGCGGCTGATGCCGCGGCGCGGGCGGCGGCATGCGCTGCTGCCCGCGTTTGTCTTCCATCCACCGAATCACGACGACAGTTTTCATGAGCACAGACCTCAAGACCCGCCTCGCCCAGATCAACAAGCAGTTCGCCGCGCTCGCGCAAGCCCAGCCCGCGGCTATGAGCGCATTCCAGGGCCTGATGAAGGCCGCCACGCAGGAAGGCAGCCTGCCCGCCGCGGTCAAGGAGCTGGTCGCGGTCGCGCTGGCCGTGCAGAAGGGCTGCGACGACTGCGTGCTGTTCCACACGGCGCAGGCGCTGCGCCACGGCGCCACGCGCGAGCAAGTGGCCGAAGTGCTGGCGCTCAATATCGAGATGGGCGGCGGCCCGGGTGCGATGTACGCGGCGAAGGCGCTGGCCTATTTCGATGCACTCAACGGCTAGCCTTGCTAGACTCGGCCTATCGCTACCCGACCGGCCCCCCCGACCGCTGCCGTGCCATGCCTTTTGAGTTCGTCGAGCCCGCGCCTGCCGGCAAGCCGCATGTGGATCCGTTGCAGGATGAACTGGCGCTGCTCGAACTCGCCGCGGAGGCCAGACAGGTCGCGCAACTGTGGGAAGCGCCGCTGTCGCTGGTGGTACCGCGCACCTACCAGCGGCATGCCGGCTTCGAGGCCGCGCGTAGCGAGTTCGCTCGGCAAGGCTGCCCGGTGTTCCTGCGCATGTCGGGCGGGGGACTGGTGCCGCAAGGCCCGGGCATCCTCAACCTGAGCTTGGCCTATGGCGTTGGCCAGCCGCCCGGTGCGCTCAGCGATGCGGTCTATCTGCACCTGTGCGAGGTGATCGGCAGGGGGCTGCTGGCGCTTGGCGTGCCGACGCATTGGCAGGCGGTGGCCGGTTCCTTCTGCGACGGCCGCTTCAACCTGGCATGGGGGCCGCCGGAGGCGGCGCGCAAGATCGCCGGCACCGCGCAGTACTGGCGGCGGGCACCTGCGGCAATGCAGTCCGGCGATGGCCAGCGCCATCTGGTGCTGGCGCATGCGGTGCTGCTGGTGAGCGCCGATCCGGCCCAGATCAACGCACGCGCGAATGCGTTCGAGGCGGCGATCGACAGTGGCCGCCGCTATGATCCCGGCAAGGTGGTCAGCGTGCGCGAAGCGCTGGTGGCGCAGGGACATGCCGTCGCGGATGATGCGGAGCTGATGGCGCAGGTATCGGACGCACTGTGGCATAGCGCCGCGCAGACGCCGCCACCGGCCTAGCCAGCTGACGGAGCGCGCAAAAAATTGCGGCCCACGTGGGGCCGCCAATCGGGAATGCGAGGAGATCAGTTTCCTCAGGAAACGTTATCGACACGAAACGGCCTCGCAAGACCCTACTTTGGTGGGGCGTATGCATCACAGTCTGCCGGGCGAGCGATCGCTACGCGATCAGGTAGGTGCCATGCGGATCCGGTTCTGCCGCCGCCTTGATCTTGCGGACGTTGCCTTCCAGCTCGGCATGGGCGGCGTCCAGCCATCCCACGCGATGGCGCACCGGATCCTTCGGCGACAGGTCGCTGACGGATAGTTCGCGCAGGAAATAGCGCACCATGCTGCCGGCTCGCGCGGGTACCGGCATCATGCCCAGCAACTGGTTGCGCGCGATCAGCCGCCGGCTGACGGCATGCCGGAGCCCCGCCCAGGCGGTTCGGCCCAGCGCGATATAGAGAGCGTCGGTGCGGATCTGCCGGACGGAGTCGAGAAACTGGCTTTCGAAGACTTCGCGCAGCATGGGTGCCGCCATCAAATCTTCGAAGGGGCCGTCGAAGGCGAGCCCGCGCCGGGTGGTCGCATGCGGCAGCAAGGCCAGCGGCTGCAGTCGTTCGAAGCCTTCGTTCCACAGCGCCGCGGCATGCGGCAGGCCGACCAGCTCGGGTACGCGGAAGTGGTCGAGCATGCGGATCAGGTTCGGGCGAACCAGCTTGCCGCCAAGTTCCACCCGCCGCTTGTTCTCGCGCTGGATCACGCGGCCCGGCGCGTGGCTGCGCATCAGCTCCTCGGTCACGGACGCTGCCAGCCGCACATGGGCATGGCCCGGCGTGGTGCTGACGAGCACCAGCTGCGCCTGCGCGTTCAGGTATTCGCACGGTACGTAGTGCATGGCATACGTACCGTCTTGCGCGACCAGGACCGGTCTGGCAATGACGCCGGTGGCGCCCGCAAGCCGTACCTGAGAGCAATACGCTTCAATAAAGTTGGTCAAGGACTCCCCCGCTCACGACGCTTCTGGATGCGTTTTTCTTCTTGTTCTGCTTTTCGATCATGGTAAGCCGGCGCTGAATCGCAGACAAAGCACGCGGTGCCGGATTAGCCTGAATACGACGCAACCTTCGTTGGACAGCCAACACATTGGCCGCCGCACCCCCCGACCGGGTGAGGCCTGGCGGCCGTTATCCGCACGGTAGCCTGGGGCTGGCGTCAGGACGATGACACGGCAATGCGTGGCTGCGGGTCAGTGATCGAGGCGCGAGCGGAAAAAAAACCGGACACGAAGCGTGTCCGGTAACCCATTTGCTGACTCAGGTCGTGTCTGAGCCCGAGAATACAAATGGTAACAATTATCATTTGCGGCGGCAACAGGAGCCCATCGGTTCTCAGGCGATTGACGTGTCGATAGCAATCTGTCCGGACAACGTCTTGTGTACCGGGCAACGATTGGCGACACGCAGCAGGTCGTCCAGGATCTGGGGCGTCAACTCACCACTGACCTTGACCTCGCGCTTCAGCGTATAGGTGCCGTTGGCCTCTTCATGGCCGACCGTCACGCCGATACTGGCGATGGCGTAGCCTTTGCGCCTGGCATAGAGCTGCAGCGTCAAGGTCGTGCAAGCGGCCAGCGCGGAATCGAGCAAGTCGTGAGGGCTGGGGTAGCTGGTATCGCCGCCCGCCGAGGCATCCAGGTCGGCCTGCCATTTGGCGGTGCCATTGCTCAGGTGGCAGATGGTGTTGCCCTGGCTAGGCTGCCAGGTCGCTTGGATAGTCATCGATCGTCCCTATCTGATAAGTAAGCGGCCCGGCGGGCCGGAGCAGTCATTCTATACAGGGCCCTACAAACCATTGAAAGCAGTGGCGGCGGCACTTTTTCAGCGTTTTCAGGGTTTTCCGAAAAAGTGCTTGCCAACCCTGTCACACTCCCTTAATATTCGCCCCCTCGCAACACAACGCGGCGCTGCAAAGGCAGACGCAGCAAGGGTTGCGGGGTCGACCGGGAGGGTTGGCGCGGCGAAGTTGGCGCGCTGACTGCAGCAAAAAAAGATTGCTGAAACGGTTGACGAAACGAAGAAAGCTCTGCATAATTTCGTTTCTCTGCTGCAGACAACGCAGCGCGCTGAACGGCAAAGCCGGTGAGCGAAGTTCTTTAACAAACAAACAACCGATAAGTGTGGGCGCTGGGTAGCGGACGCCGCTGTCTTCGGACAGTGTTGCTTCACAAGTTATACAGTGCTCGCACAGCAAAACGTGACTGGATCTTCGGATCTGGTCAGTCAGTTTTCTGAGAGTGAGCG
>NZ_JAGIQB010000297.1:0-275 GCF_017815025.1 Cupriavidus phytohabitans | reverse complement strand
CCAACCGCGCGCCGCGATCTTGTTCAGCTACCGTTCCCTGGCGGTAGTCCGAGGAACGTCGCTGCCTCTTGCATGGCGCTCTCGGCCAGTTCGCGGGCCCCCTCGCCCCCGCCAGGCGTCATTAAGCCGACCAGCGCTGCGTAGAGCAGGTGGACCATGTCAACGGCACAATGGTACTGTTCTTCGGTTCTCATGCTTATTTCCCTAGGGAATCGCTGATCAATGAGGTTTGCGGTTGATGTTGCGAAAGCCGTGGTCTTCGGCTTTCGCAATAC
>NZ_JAGIQB010000036.1:0-77365 GCF_017815025.1 Cupriavidus phytohabitans | reverse complement strand
TTCAAGTCATTGAATGTAAACACTTTTCCGGGGCGCCAGGATCGCTTCGGTGGGTCAAAGATGTGTATAACCGCATGGCTTTACCTGGCGCCGCACCGGAGTAGCTGGGTACCGTGCCGTCACCCGGGCAATCGGGGTCGCCGATCGTCAGGTGAATCCCACCCGATGTCCGCAGTGTCCCGTTGCCATCATCGGCAACTATGTCAAGCTTGCCTGGGCTGATCGATCCAATTCCCCGTCCTTCCCAGACGACCTCGCCCCAAGAGTTCCGGTCCTTATCCGCCAACAGCCCTGTCCCCAACAGCCCGCCTGCGGGTCCTTCAGGATCGCGCAATCCTTGCGCACCATAGTGGGCGTACGTTGGGGTTTTATATTGGCCCTCAATACTGGTGTGAAACTTACGAACGCTATCGATCACCACTTTCAGTGCACCACGTGGCGTCTTGCGGCTTGATAAATCATCGTCAGTTGAAGGTGTATCCGAGGCATTTTTCCCAGGATTCGTCAGCCTTAGATTTGCATCCGGCACCAAGCCATACCACTCGGGCGAGAGATAGATTTCGCTGTAAGGATCATTGTTGCGAGGCAGGGCGTCCATTATTTCCACGCAGCTCCTCTTGTCACGCACCCGCAACCAAGGTTTCCCATCGTTGTAGTCAGCCGTTGGCAACAACTCCAGTCCGCCCGGCGCCTGCGAGAGAATGGCGACCACATCCGCAGCATTGCGCCCGAGGACCAGCTGTGCCATGCCTTCGAAGCCCGCGCGCATGCGTTTATAGGTGGCCGGCGCACCCGTGGCCGGCTGGACGCCATGCGAGACACCCATCACCTTGTCGCACTGATGAATCTCGGTTAGTGCCCGACTGACCATCCCGCCCATGGAGTGGGTGATCACAATTACCTTCTCCGCCATCGCACGAAGCGGCTTCCTGCGCCGGATGCTGCATTGATCGTTGCCTTCGCCATCAGGCGTATCCTTGACGATCACCGACTTGCCCTCGTTGTAGTAGGGCAGGATCGTTTTCTCGATCAGGTCCTTGATGGCCGCGCCGGAGTCCCGGTTGCTCTCCAGCCAGTTGTAGCCGCCCGCCCAGACGTCGAACTGATAGTTGGCGGCGTGGAGGATCTCCTCGCGGGTCAGCGCCTCGCCAGCTTCGGCTCCCCATTTAGTGGGCGCATCCTCCCCAAACTCCTCTGCCCAGTTCTTCAGGTTGGCCTTGCAAATTTCGAAGTCATACTCGGCCAGCGAGTTCAGGGAATGTTGCAACTTGCCCATGAAGGGATGGTAAGAGGAACGCATCAATGCGCCCCAACCGCGGGCGACCAGCACATTCTTCGGTAAGCCGCTCTTACCCGCATCGATGGGTCCGCTTGGATCGACTTCGACCGTGCTCGTCACCAGGTCGGCAGCTCGGTCTTTCGTATTCTTGAATACGTAGCTAAACAGCTGGCAAATGAGGTCTGCCGCTCCCCGCAGGTCTAAGTTGGGCGGTTGCCACGCGATATCCTTCCCTTCTTTCTTCCGGAGATTGGTTCCCATGATGCCGGGTAGAAACAGAACAGGAATCACGTAGGGCTTCGCCAGAACAATCTTCTCGCGCTGATCCTCCGTCGGTGTGAGAACCGTCTGGACATATTGATCTCCGTCCTTTTCGACGACGCTGTGGTAGAGAACGCGGCTGGTTTCGGCCATGGCATGGTTTGGAAGTGAGGTGTTTCGCGTTAATCCAGCAGCCTGATCGTGAAGGGCTCGACAAACAGACTCTTCTGCGGCGGAATCTTTCCTGCCGAATCCGTAGTCATCTTGAGCCGGGTGCCATCTCCCCGCAGGATTTCGACACGTGCATGGGGAAGCGGCTCTCCGGTTGAAGGATTGCGTATCACGTAGGCGTCATTGAAGTTCGCATGCTTCCATGTGTTCATCTCTTGTGCCAGGGAACTTGAGCCCTGGCGTGCGAATGACGCGGACTTGATCGTTCGATCACCGCGGGTCCCGTCCTCGATACCCGTCGACGACATGCGAAGATATGAACCACCGCACTTGAACAGCAGCTCATCCTTGGCCTCGATGACAACGCGCCCGTTTGCACTGCTGATTGTCATGTTCTTGTCAGCCAGCAACCGCATTTCATCGCTCTGGGCCTGAATGTCGACCGGGCCTCTTGCGGCAAAGAGCTTGATGCCGAGTTTCTGGGCGAACATGGATACCAGATCGCCTGCCGCGACCGTAAATCGTTTAAGCACGCTGAAATCGGCATGCCCATGAGACGTGGCGATCAGGTTCTCCGCCGCGCTCATTTGCAGGTCGGAGCCGGATGCGAGTGCCATGCCGGCAGGGGCGCTGACGAGTATCCCAGCCTTCTTGAGCCCGATCAGGGTATCGTTAAGCAGCGTCCGCTGCCTGTCGTAGTCCGCTGCGATCGCTTGCGCCGCCTTGGCGGCCGAAGCCATCGATTCGCTTTGCTGGAGCGCTTGCTCCAACAGGCTTTGCGCGGCCTGCATGTCGAGTTGCTGGCCGCTGGCATTCGGCTGATCATCCGCCGAAATGAGGATGCCCTTGCCGCCACGCATCGCGCCATGGCCGGACGTGCGCAACTCGAACCCCTCACCACGCTTCTGCTTCTTGCTATCGACGAGGTAACCCAGGTTAAGCTGGGTCTTGCCGCCGTAGTCGGTGGACAGCTTGATACCTTCCTGCCCCTCCCAGTCCTCCATGCGCAGCTTGTTGTTTGCCTGCGTGCGGATCACGTTCCGCGAGATCCAGCGGTCCTGGCTGGTGATATGGTCGGTTTGCTGGCTGTTGTGGTGGGCGTGCGCGATATACGGCTTGTTCGGATTGCCGTCGGTGAAGGCAATCGCCACCTCGGTGCCATCGAGCAGTGGGAAGTGGAAGCCGGTCTGCAGGCCGCCCGCGAACGGCTTGGCCAGGCGCAGCGGCACGCTCTCGCCCCCGGAGGGCCAATCGTCGAAGTCGAGGTCGAAGCGAACGGCGTAATGCCCGTCCTGCGTCAGGTAGGCATACTTGTAACGGCTCGGCGAGGTGACCCGGGCACTGAGCGTGCCGGCGATGCGCGGCCAGTTCTCTTCATCCAGCGGCAGGCGAAAGCGCCGATCCGAGGGGATCGCCTTGTAGGCGTTACGGTAGGCCGCATCGCGCGCGCCGCTGTGCGTGACCTCGGTGATGACCTGGCCGTTGGGCGCATCGGGCAAGGCCAGGTCCAGGCGCAGGATGCGCGCCGGGCGCAGCGCCAGTACGTTGCTCTCGCCTTCGTAGACGACTTGCCCGGCAATCGCCGCCTCATGGCGTAGTTGGGCCTCCCACCTGGCGCTGTCCTGGTCCAGATGGTGCGTGCCGTAGACATACGCCTGGCCGTAGGTCGTCCGGTCCTTGCGTGCGATGTTCGCTTCTGCCTTGAAGCGCTCATAGGCCTGCGCCGGGTTGCGGTCCGCGGCCAGAACGGACCCGGCTACCGTCTTCGCAATGGTCTTGATGGCGAAGACGGCCTCGACCCCCGATTCCAGCCCGGCCGTCTCCTGATACGGCGGCCGAAGTTCCGGCTGGTAGAGGTAGTGGTCGATATCGTCCGCCACCACCCAGGTTTCACCGAACTTGCCTGGCACGAAGTAGCTGTACAAACCTTCCTGCTCCATCAGCAGGCGGATGTAGTCCCAGTCGGACATCTGGTACTGGAGGCGGAACTTGTGCTGCGGGTACTGGCGGCGCGTCTTGAAGGCGAACTGGTGCCCCTTCAGGTCATGCCGGCGCAGGATGGCCTCGATGATCTGCGGCGCGGTCTTGTGCTGGTAGACGCGGCTGGCATGGGTGAGGCGCAAGCGCGCGACAAGAGGCTCCACGACTATTTCATAGGCGCAGAAGTCGCGGGTCTGTTTGGTCTTGGAGAAGCGGGTAATGCAGCCGGCAAACCGGCGAGGCTCGCCGCCGTCGGCGGGATCGATCACGAACGCCGCGTCGCGCCCAAGATAGTCGGCGCGATCCAGTTCCAAGGGATGCGTCAACTGCACGGTCACCACGTAGGGTTCGCCCAGGCATTCCGTGGCCTCGAACGACACAACCGACAGCCCGGCAGCGCTCGCTGCGGTGGGCACTTCCAGGAAGTATGACTGCCGCCCGGCCATGTTTCTGGCCAGCGCGCCACCGATTGCCTTCAGTTCATTCACCACACCAGCCATTGACTTTGCTCCGTTCTCAGCGTGATCGAACTCTCTGCATAGGCCACGGCATAAGAGCGAGGCCCACATCCAACATCCCTGCGCGCCGCACGTTACGCCGTCTTAACTAGGGCGGAAACACCCAATTCGTCGTGTTTGCAACGAATTTGAACTAATTCATAAAAATCAGATTTCTCCTAAAGACGCGCACAAGGCAGTGCTGATAGATATACCGGCAGGTCTCCGTTACCGAACTGCAGAACACAGGTGTTGGCATGACCTAAGGATTGTTTAAGGCGGATATAAAAGGAAATTGAACAATGGCTGAGAGCTTTCAGAACGAAGTGCCCAAGGCACGGGTCAACATCAAGCTGGATCTGCATACCGGCGGCGCGCAGAAGAAGGTTGAGCTTCCGCTCAAGCTGCTGGTAATGGGTGACTACAGCAATGGTCAGGACACGCGCGCCCTTGCCGAGCGCGAGAAGGTGTCGATCAGCAAGAACAACTTCAACTCGGTCCTTGCCGACTTCAATCCGAAGGCCCGGATTGCCGTCGAGAACACCTTGGCAGGTGACGGCTCGGAGTTGCCGGTCGACCTGGACTTCAAGTCCATGGACGACTTCAAGCCGGAAGTGGTGGCAGGCCGCGTACCCGAGTTGCGGGCCTTGATGGCCGCCCGCAACCTGCTGCGCGACCTCAAGTCGAACCTGCTCGATAACGCGATGTTCCGCCGCGAACTGGAAAAGATCCTCAGGGATCCGTCGCTCTCGGAGCGCTTGCGCGCCGATCTGCAGAAGATTGGCGAAAACACCCCGTCTGCCCAGTAACGAGTTTCCAGAGGATTGAATCCCATGACCAAGCAAGACATCGTGGCACGCACTCACAGTGAGGCGGAGACCGTTGTGCTGGACGCAACCGGCAAGAGCGTCTACGAATCCCTGTGCGAGAAGATCAACCTGACCCCGGTCAGGAACGCACGTCCGGTGGAATCTTTCCAGAGCGCCGACGCGCTCTCCGATTCGTCGCTGGATGAGCGTGTCGCCCAGGCGATGAATGTGTTTCTGAAGATGATTCAGGATTCATCGCAGCAGGTGGACCGGCTCGACAAGAGCCTGCTGGATTTCCATATCGCCCATCTGGATGCGCAGATCAGCCGCCAGCTCGATGCGATCATGCACCACGAAACGTTCCAGCAGATCGAGTCGGCCTGGCGCGGGCTGAAGTTCCTGGTCGACCGCACGGACTTCCGCAAGAACGTCAAGATCGAGGTGCTGGATGTCTCCAAGGAGGCGCTGCGCCAGGATTTCGAGGACACGCCGGAAGTGATCCAGAGCGGTCTGTACCTGCATACCTATATCCAGGAATACGACACTCCAGGCGGCGAGCCGATCGGTTCCATCGTCTCCAATTACGCCTTCGACCGCAGCGCCCAGGATATTGCCCTGCTGCGCAATATCTCGAAGGTGTCGGCGGCGGCCCACATGCCGTTCATCGCCTCTGTGTCGCCGAAGTTCTTCGGCAAGGACTCGATGGAGGAAGTCGCCAGCATCCGCGACATTGGCAACTACTTCGATCGCGCCGAGTATCTGAAGTGGAAAAGCTTCCGCGATTCGGACGATGCCCGTTATATCGGCCTGACGCTGCCGCGCTTCCTCGCACGCTTGCCCTATGGGCCCGAAACGGTGCCGGTCCGCGCCTTCAATTACACCGAGGCCGTCAAGGGTCCCGACCACAACCGCTATCTGTGGGCCAACGCCTCTTTCGCCTTTGCCGCGAACATGGTGCAAAGCTTTATCAAGAACGGCTGGTGCGTGCAGATCCGTGGGCCGCAGGCTGGTGGCCTGGTAGAGGACCTGCCGATCCACCTCTATGACCTGGGCACGGGCAACCAGGCAAAGATTCCGACCGAGGTGCTGATCCCCGAAACGCGCGAATTTGAGTTCGCCAATCTGGGCTTCATCCCGCTGTCGTACTACAAGAACCATGATTTCGCCTGCTTCTTCTCGGCTCACTCGGCCCAGAAGCCGGCGCTCTATGACACCAGCGAGGCCACAGCCAACAGCCGCGTCAATGCACGCCTGCCGTACATCTTCCTGCTGTCGCGCATCGCCCACTACCTGAAGCTGATCCAGCGCGAGAACATCGGCACCACCAAGGACAGGCGCCTGCTGGAGCTCGAGCTGAACACCTGGGTCAAGACGCTGGTGACCGAAATGACCGATCCGGGCGACGAGCTGCAGGCTTCCCACCCGCTGCGCGAGGCCAAGGTGACGGTCGAGGATATCGAGGACAACCCGGGCTTTTTCCGCGTCAAGCTCTTTATCGTGCCGCACTTCCAGATCGAGGGCATGGACATCAATCTGTCGCTGGTGTCGCAGATGCCAAAGGCAAAGAACTGAGCGAACGGAACCAGGCCGCCAGCACCGCTGGATTGCCGCATGGAGGGAGAACCTCCATGCGATGTGAATTCTCGTCTCAGCAACGATGACGCGCCCATACTGCGCGGCTCTCGATCACCATGAAGATAACAAGACCGCTGTGGGCACAGGGTATTTTCATGACCCCGCAGCATTTCCAGCAGCAAGCCCTGTGGGAACGCCATGCTGACGAACTGGTCGCGCGCATCGCGTGCCCGGAGCCGTGGGGCGCTGTGCGTGTCGCGCTCGACCCGCAGGCGCTGTCGATCGACCGCCTGGCCGTCAGCGCCTTGACTGTCCGCTTGCCCGACGGGACGATCATCGACACGGATACGGCGGACCGCACGCCGGCCGCTCGCGATCTGGCCGATGTGCCAGGCGGTGTCGATGCCGCGGTCGTGCTGATCGGCTTGCCGCTGGTAGACGCCCAGGGCGGCAACTGCATCGAGGACGGCGCACGGCCCGCCCGGCCGCGGCGCTTCGTGCGCGAGTACCTTTCCGTGGCGGACCTGCATGGCGAGGGCAGGGAAGAGATCAGCGTCGAGCGGCACGCGCTGGTGTTGCTTTTCGACTTCGAAGAGCACGGCGACTATGTGACCTGCCCGATCGGCCGGCTGGTCCGCACGCCGCAGGGGCGCTTCGAGGTTGACCCGGCGTTCGTGCCGCCGTGCCTGTTCCTGTCGGCAAGCGGGCGGCTCACCGAACGCATGAAGCGGCTCTCGGAAATCCTTGCCGCCAAGAGCGCGAGCCTGGCCGTGCGTCGACGGGAGCGTTCGGACCAGATCGCCGACTTCGCCGTAGCGGATGTGGCGCTCTTCTGGTTGTTGCACAGCGTGAACAGTAGCTGGCCGGAACTGGCGCGGCTGTGCGCCGCGCCGCGGCAGCACCCCGAACGGCTCTACGATGTGCTCGCCCGCCTGGCTGGGGCGCTCCTGACCTTTTCGACCACCGAGACGCTTCAGGCCATTCCCCCGTACGACCACCGTGCGCCCGAGCCCGTGTTCGCGGAACTGGAGTCGCTCATCCGAACGCTGCTCGACACGGTGATCCCGTCGCGTGTCGTGCCTGTAGCGCTGGAGCGCGTACGGCCCACGGTCTGGGTCGGCAAGATCCTCGACGAGCGGCTGGTGGAAGGCGCCGAGTACTACCTGTCCGTCCAGACGGCCCTTCCCGCCCATGCGCTGCTCGAACAGTTGCCGCGCCTGTGCAAGGCAGGGGCACCGGACGAGGTCGAACAGATCGTCAACTCGGCGCTGCCGGGCATTCCCTTGCACACCATGTCGCGCCTGCCCGCGGCGATTCCCGTGCGGATCGAGAACCAGTACTTTGCGCTGGACAGTGCGCATCCGGCCTTCCAGCGCATGCTGGCCGCGCGCGCTTGCCAGTTCTACGTCCCGGCCTCCGTGCCGGACGTATCGCTTGAACTCTTTGCGGTATTGCCGGCATGACCACGCTTACTACCATTTTGCCGCTCGCCCTGCGCGACACGGCTCTGACCGTCACGGAACTCGCTGGCGAAGCCAGGACTGAGACCTTTGGCAAGTTCCGGGACAAGTGCCTTGAGCATTTGAACCGCCTGCGCGAAGAGTTCCGCGCGGCCGGGCATGCGCCGGCCGTGGTCGAGGATGCGGCCTACGCGCAATGTGCATTGCTGGACGAGGTCGCCCTGCGCTGCCTGCCGGAGGAGGATCGCGACGCCTGGGAACGCGAGCCCTTGCAGGTCAAGGAGTTCCAGAGCCATAACGCCGGCGAGGAACTGATTGCTCGCATCGAGCGCCGTCTGGCCGAGCCCCAGCCGGTGTTGCCCCTGCTGGCCGTCTTCTACGCCGTGTTGGGGCTTGGCTTCCAAGGCAGGTTCGCGCTGGAAGGCACCGGCGCGCGCGAGGCGCTGATGCGCGCCATTGACGAGCGCCTGGAGCGGGGCGGCGTGCACAAGAGCACGGGGCCGGTGATCGTCACCAGCGGGCAGCCACGCGGATGGCGAGGACTGTCGCCACTGGCCTGGGTGGGCACCACCCTGGTCGGTGCGGCTCTGATCTACTTTGCGCTGGGCCGGTGGCTGGCCGCGTCGATCGCCCAGCTCGGTGGCTGAAAGGGTATTCGTGACCGGCTATCCGTATCGCACGCTTTTCGGCTGGGTCGCGGCGCTCGCGCTCGCCTGGCTGGCCCTCAGCTCTCCGTGGACGAGGGCCTGGAACCTGCTGCTGGCAGGGATCGTCATCGTGCTGGCACTTGCAGCCAGCATTGTGGCGACGCGACGTGTGCATGCCCGCTGCCGGGCTTCGCGCGCCGTCCTGGAGGCCATCCACGCGTCGCTGGATGCGCTGCCGGGAGATATTCGCCGCAATACCCGGCTGGTGCTCGCCGTGGGCGAGGGTACACCAGCACTTGTGTTTGGCGAGCGACTGGTCCGAATCTCCGACAGCGCGATCTGGGTGCGCGTAGACGAGCCGACCAGGCTGGCCTACGTGGCCGATGAAATCAAGCGCTGGCGCGAGGGCCAAGGGCCCGACGCCATCGCGTGCCTGGTTGGCGCGGATCAGGCATGCGATTCCGCTACGCTCAGTACCGGACTCAGGTATTGGCGCACGGCCATCGGCGAGGCCAGCCGTGCCGTTGGCTATCCGCTGCCGGTCTGCATTGCGGTCTACGTGGAAGAAGCCGGGGGACCGCCCGACGAGTGCCCGTGGTTTGGCGTCTCTGGCGCAAGTGTGCAACTGGGCGAAGCGCTGTGCGACCAGCTGGCCGATCGCCTCGCGCAGTATCCCCGGGTTGCCGTGCCGGCTGACCGCCCCGCGCGCATGCGGCGCGCCGCCCGACTCGATGCGCTTGCCAGATGGGCGTCTGGCGCCTTGCTGCCGGCATTGCGGGAGGAGGGGCTGGACCCGGGGAGAAGCGGCCCTCCGGTCCACGTGGCGGCGTTCGGCGTGACGGCCGTGAATGGCGTCCCGGCTTCCAATTCGCTCTATGCCGGTTTCGTGACGCAACTCACCGGATTGGCGGCAGCCTTGCAGGAGAGGAGGAGGGTGTCCTACCCCTTGCCGGATCCCCTGATCCGTGGCCTTGCGCGGCAGCCGGTGCGGCGCGCCTTGCCGCGCGCGCTGGCGCATGCCTTTGCCTGGCTGGCTCTGGCCTTCTGTGCGGCCGCAGCCGCTTCGGCCTGGCAGAACCGTGCGCTGGTCGCACGCGTCATCAACGACATGGCTCGCTATCGCGCCATCGGCGCGGAGCATGACGCCGCGCGTGTCGATGCATTGCAGGCCCTCAAGCGCGATCGGGATGAACTCGAGCAGCACCAGCGCGCTGGCGTGCCACCGCGGCTCGGGCTGGGCTTCTATCGGGGAGCCGGTCTGCTTCCTCCCCTCAACGCCCTGATCGCTGCCTACCAGCCGCCGGCACCGCCGCCGTCGACCATCGAACTGAACAGCCTGTCGCTATTCAAGAGTGGCAGCGCGGTGCTCAATCCCGGCTCCAACCGTGTGTTGGTCGACGCGCTGGAGATGATCAAGGCCCACCCGGACAAGCGCGTGCTGGTGGCCGGACATACGGATACCGTTGGCAGCCCGCAAGCCAACGTCAAACTGTCCGAGTCCCGTGCAGCCTCAGTACGCGACTGGCTGGCTGACGCCTCAGGCCTGCCGCTCACTCATTTTGCGATCCAGGGCTATGGCGACACCCGTCCCAAGGCGCCCAACGACACGGATGCCGGTCGCGCGGTCAACCGCCGTGTCGAAATCACCCTTGTTCCCGACTGCCGCGACGATCGCCGCGGCAGTCAGGCAATCCCGGGCCACCCGGCCTGTTCATTCCAGTAGAAGGAGTAAGAAGACATGGCAATTCCCGCATACATGTGGATCAAGGACGATGGTGGCGCCGATATCAAGGGTTCAGTCACCGTCTCCGGGCGCGAGGGCAGCGTCGAAGTCGTCGCCTTCGACCATGCCGTCAACATCCCGACCGACTCCAACACCGGCAAGCTGACCGGTACCCGTGTGCACAAGCCGATCATGTTCTCCAAGGAAACCGACGCCTCGACGCCCTACCTGTACAAGGCCGTCACCAGCGGCCAGACCCTGAAGTCGGTGGAGATCAAGTGGTACAAGATCGACGACGCTGGCAAGGAGAAGGAGTACTTCAACACCAAGCTGGAAAACGTGAAGGTGGTTGGCGTCACGCCCAAGATGCTCGACATCAAGAATCCGGCCTACGAGAAGCACAACCACCTCGAAGACATCGAACTGCGCTACGAGAAGATCACCTGGTCGTACAAGGACGGCAACATCATCCACGCTGACAGCTGGAACGAGCGCTCGTAAGCGCCCCGTGGCCGGTGCCTGACACCGGCCCCCCAATGCGTGCGGTGCCTGACACCAGGTGCCGTGCTCACTCTCTCTTTCTAGTCCCGCAGCCCTGCTCCTCGCCATGACCACCCGTGACCATTCCCAGTTCCTGCGCCGCCTGAATGAGCACTGCGCCCATGCGCTGGCCGATGCCGCCAGCCTTTGTGAAACGCGCGCCCACCGGGACATCGAGGTCGAACACTGGCTGATCAAGTTGCTGGAATTGGGCGAAGGCGACCTGCTGGCGATCCTGCGGCGCTATGAACTGGATGTCGACGCGATCTGGAACGGCCTGCTTGCGGCCGTCGAGCGTCTGCCCCACGACCTGCGCGGCAGGCCGGGATTGTCGGTGCGGCTTGGCCAATGGCTGGAAGCTGCCTGGCTCAAGGCTTCGCTTGCCAGCGGAGCGCAATCGATCCGCTCCGCGCACCTGCTGGCCGCGTTGGCCGAAACACCGAATCTGCTGCGGGCCCCGTATGCGTGGCCGCTGCTGAGCATTTCCGCAACGCAGATCGAGCGGCTGATTCCGGAGCTGGACAAGATTTCCATCGAGGCGGATGTACCCGCGGCATCACCGGCACCGGCGGATCAGCAGACGCCCGCTTCTCCATCCCCGCCGGTGGCAGTGCCAACCGTACCAACGCGCGCCATGCCAGGTCTGGCCGATACCTCCGCGCTGGCGCGGTTCACCACCGACATCACGCAGAAGGCGCGCGACGGGAGGATCGACCCCGTGTTCGGCCGCGACATCGAGATCCGGCAGATGATCGAGATTCTGGCCCGTCGCCGCAAGAACAATCCGATCCTGGTCGGCGAGCCCGGGGTGGGCAAGACGGCGCTGGTCGAAGGGCTGGCCCTCCGGATCGCGCAAGGCGATGTCCCGGCTGTCATACGGGATGTGAGTGTGCTGACGCTTGACCTTGGGCTCCTGCAGGCCGGTGCTGGCGTCAAGGGCGAGTTCGAGCAGCGCCTCAAGAACGTGATCGAGGCTGTGCAGCAAGCGCCAACGCAGATTCTGCTCTTCATCGACGAGGCGCACACGCTGATCGGCGCGGGCAACAGCGCCGGCGGCGCCGACGCCGCCAACCTGCTCAAGCCGGCGCTTGCACGAGGCGAACTGCGCACCATTGCCGCAACGACATGGTCGGAATACAAGCAGTATTTCGAGCGCGACGCGGCGCTCGAGCGCCGCTTCCAGATGGTCAAGGTCGACGAGCCCGACGACGAAAACGCTTGCCTGATGCTGCGCGGACTGAAGGAGCGCTATGCCGGGCACCACCGGGTGCATATTACCGATGCCGCCGTCGCCGCGGCCGTACGGCTGTCACGCCGCTACCTGACAGGGCGTCAACTGCCGGACAAGGCCGTCGACCTGCTCGATACAGCCGCCGCCAGGGTGCGGATGAGCCAGGAGGCGCCGCCTGTCGCGATCTCCGCCTGCGAAGCCGAATGCGCCGCACTGCATGTCGAACGCGATGCCCTGCTCGCGGATAGGGGGGCCACCGGTACGTGTGACCGCGACAGGCTGGCTGCCATTGATGCGAGGCTGGCAGCGCTGACAATCGAGCGGGAGCAACTCGAGCGCACGTTCACGGATCAACGGCACTGCGCCGAAGCGCTAATGACCTTGCGTGCGCAGTGGACAGCCGTGTCCAATGAATCCGCGCGACGGGATCTGGAGCCATCGATCGTCGCGGCACACCAGTCGCTGACGCACCCAGGCAAGCCATCCATGATTCACGCGGAAGTCGATGAGATGGTCATCGCGCATGTCATTGCCGACTGGACCGGGGTGCCGGTCGACAGCCTGCTGTCCAATGAGCTCGCCACGCTGCTGGAGCTGGAAGCCCGCCTGGGTGGCGTCGTGGTGGGCCAGGACGAAGCGCTGGCCGCGCTTGGCAAGAGTCTGCGCGCCGCCAAGGCGGGGCTCAAGTCAGAAGACGCGCCGTTGGGGGTCTTCCTGCTGGTGGGCCCGTCCGGGGTGGGCAAGACCGAAACCGCACGCGCGTTGGCTGATCTCATGTTCGGCGGCGAGCGATCGCTCATTACCATCAACCTCTCCGAATACCGGGAGGCGCACACCGTCTCCCAGCTGAAGGGTTCGCCGCCGGGCTATGTCGGCTATGGCGAGGGCGGCATCCTGACCGAGGCGGTGCGCCAGCGGCCCTACAGCGTGGTACTGCTGGACGAGGTCGAGAAGGCGCACCGCGATGTGCTTAACCTCTTTTATCAGGTGTTTGATCGCGGCTTCATGCGCGACGGCGAAGGTCGAGTGATCGATTTCCGCAACACGGTCATCCTCATGACGTCCAACCTCGGCAGCGAACAGATTCTTGCCGCCGCGCAGACGGTCGCGGAAGCCGGCGGAGAAGTCTCCAACGGCATGCTGATGGAAGCCATCCGGCCGATGCTGGTCGATCACTTTCAGCCAGCGCTGCTGGCGCGCTTCCAGACCATCTTGTACCGGCCGCTGGCAGCCGTTGCCATGGCGACGATCGTGCGCATGAAGCTTGCAGAACTGGCCCGGCGTATCGAGCGCCGGTTCGGCGTGCCGCTGCAATACGACGACGCCCTGGTGGCCGAACTGGTGCGTGCGTGTCTGCTGCCAGATTCCGGCGCACGCAATATCGTCAGCCTGCTGGACCAACAGATCCTGCCGGTGCTCTCGCGCGAGTTGCTGGTGCGCATGGGTAGCGGGCAGACCTCGAAATCAATCAAGCTCTCATACTCGGAAGCGGACGGTATCAACGTCGGGTTCGATGAGGTCACAGCGGGAGCCGGCGCGTGACACGGGGCGGCGGACCGGGCCTCTTCGAGGCCATCACCGGATACTTCGCGAACGGCGTCGGTGTCGACGAGTTCGACGCGACCACCCAGACCTTCTTGTCGGTGCAGGACAATATCCAGCGCATCCTCAACAGCCGCCGCGGTTGCCTGGCGCACCTGCCCGACTATGGACTGGGCGACTTGTCCCGGATCTACCGGCACCTGCCTGCGTCGGCGCACACACTCAGGCGTGAGATCGAAACCACGCTGCTGAAATACGAGCCGCGCCTGAAAGCCATCGACATCGAGATCGATGAGACCGAGCCCGGCATGCTGCTCAGCTTCACAATGAGCTGTCACCTGCATCAAACCGGACTGGTGCGATTCGGCACGCACTTCACTCCTGACAGCAAGACACGCCTTACCTTGCTCCAAGCCGCGCTCGACAGCGATTAACCTGTCTCTCTGATTAAAGCGTTGTCGGGTCGTTGTGCCGGCCGCAGCCACCAGCAATCAGTCCCCTCCGAGCTGCACTCCCTTCCCCTTGCGCCTCTCCACCGCCGCCTTAACCAGCGCGGCACTCCGATAAATCCCGTGCGCAAATTTCCCATACGGCAGTGTCGCGAACAATGCCATCACGACCCCCAGGTGAACCGCCAGCAGCAACGGCATCGCGGCAGTCTCACGGCCAGCCAGCAAGCCTAATCCCGTCCCGCTGGTCAACAACAGCAACGCAATGAATCCCCGATCCATCGGCCGCTGCCGCACATCGCCATGCATGGGATGCCGCCGCAAGTTCAGCCACAGCAAGCCGGCCGGTCCGATCAACAGCCCGATACCGCCGGCAGTGCCCAACATAACGGGCAGGCTTGGCAGCGGATATGGCGCATGCCATCCCAGCAGGTAGTGGTAAGCCGTCGCCACCATCGTCGACGCAAAGCACAGCATGAAGCCATAGAAGGTGAAATGGTGGAACCGCCGCCGCGCCAGCGTAAAGCGATCGCTCGCCTCATTGCAGCCGTCGCCATGCCCGCCGTCCAGATAGGTCAGCGCCAGCACGTTCTTCGCCGCCTCGGCCACGGCGGGCGCCGAGGCGGTTCCGGCCGACACATCGCGCCAGAACCGCCGTACGCCAACGCCAAGCGCGAGCACTGAAAACCCGAACACCGCACCAAACATCGCAGCCAGCGTGTTGTGGGGAAACACTGCGTAGAAATTCCCACCCGCATGCGCGCGCCACAGGGCTCCGCCGACCGTCACGGCCAGCACCAGGAACAGCGCCAGCCCGATCGCCAGCGCCACCGACACCGTCAGGCCGTTGCGCTGGTACAGCTTGCCCAGCGGCGCCGGCCACGCATATTCGCTGTACGTCTCCAGGCGCACCCTGGCCATCGCCTGCGGCACATTCACGCCGAAGTCATGCGGCGGCGCATACTGGCAAGCGTGGTAGCACCCCCCACAGTTGTGGCACAGGTTCGCCAGATAGTTGACATCGGCCTTGCCGAACTCAAGCCGCCGCGTCATCGCCGGGAACACCGCGCAAAACCCTTCGCAATAGCGGCAGGCATTGCAGATCTGCATCTGCCGCGCGACCTCGGCCTCGTTGCCGGTCAGCGGCAGCACGCGGATCACGCGGGCATTGCCGTGCCTGGCGACAGCTTGTTCGCCTGCCAGTTCCACGGCTTCGCGCGCCAGGGCTTCAAGCTTCTGCATGGATCGCTCCCGACCTGATGCCAGCCGCAAGTGCGGCTTGCGTGCCGGCAATGCGCCCGAAAGCGGTGCCGATCGACATGCCGACCCCGGCCGTATACCCCTTGCCCAGCACGTTGCCAGCCATCATTTCCCCCGCCACGAACAGATTCCCGCTCGGCTTGCCGCCAAAGTGCACCTGGGCGCGCTCATTGACCTTGAGCCCCAGGTAAGTAAAGGTGATGCCCGGCCGCAGCGCGTAGCCGTAGAACGGCGCCTGGTCGAGCGGCCGTGCCCAGTGCGTCTTGGCCGGGGCCAGACCTTCGGTATGGCAATCGTCCAGCGCGGTATGGTCGAACGTGCCGGCTCGGCACGCCGCGTTGTAGTCCTGCACGGTGCGCAAGAACTGCGCCTCCGGCAGCCCGAGCTTGCGCGCGAGTTCAGGCAGCGTGTCGGCCTTCTCGCCGGGGAACACCGGCGGCATGAAGCGGCCGATGGCCTTGCTGTCGATGATCGAATAGCCGATCTGCCCCGGCTGCTGCGCTACCAGCCGGCCCCAGATCGCGTAGCGCTTGGGCCAGAAGTCCTCGCCCTCGTCATAGAAGCGCTCGCCGTCGCGGTTGACGACGATGCCCAGCGACACGCAGTCGATGCGCGTGCAGATGCCGCCGTCATACAAGGGCGCGCGCGCGTCGATGGCAACGCAGTGCGATTGCGAAGGGTCGCCGATGGCATCGGCGCCGGATTCGATCATGTGCCGCAGCAGCACGCCCTGGTTGAAGCGCGTGCCGCGGATCAGGAAGTTGTCGGCGGGCCATTCGCCGCGCTCGTTCTGGCCCCAGGCCTCGCGCAGCCATTCGCGGTTCGACTCGAAGCCGCCCGCTGCCAGCACGCAGGCCCGCGCGGTAAAGCGTTGGTCACCGCTGCGCGCGGCGACGAAGCGGTTGCCATCCATCTCGATCGCGTCGACCGGGGTTTCATAGCGGATCTGCACGCCCATCGCTTCCGCGCTGCGGTAATACGCATTGACCAGTGCCTTGCCGCCGCCCATGAAGAAGGCGTTGGTGCGGGCCACGTGCAGCGCGCCCGACAGCGGCGGCTGGAAGCGCACGCCATGCCTGCGCATCCACGGCCGGCAGGTGGACGAGGCGCGGATCACCAGCCGCGCCAGGTGCTCGTCGGTGATGCCGCCGGTGACCTTGAGCAGGTCCTGCCAGTACTCTTCTTCGGGATAGGCATCGACCAGCACGTCTTGCGGCGCGTCGTGCATGCAGCGCAGGTTGCGGGTGTGCTGGGAATTGCCGCCGCGCCAGGCGCGCGGCGCGGATTCGAGCAGCAGCACCGAGGCCCCGGCTTCGCGCGCCATCAGCGCCGCGCACAGGGCCGCGTTGCCGCCGCCAATTATTAATACATCCACCAATACGTCGACCATCGGCATTGTCTCCTTGCTGGCGCCATCTTGGCCGGCAAGGCGCGACGCCGCCATCAGGGGCGAGGCAAGGGGGCTTCAGCTTTCGTGAAGCCCCGGCGCTCAACGTCGCTCGGCGTTGAAGGGATCAGCGCGGCCGCAGGGTAGCGCCCGGCCAGCGCCCTTCGCGCACCAGCGTGGCGGCCACGTCGGCCAGCACCACGCGCGCGGCCAGCCCCGCCGGGGATAGCTCATCGTCGGACAGGCTCACCAGCAGGTTGGGGCGGGTCGCGCCGGCGTCGGCAAGCAGCACGCTGCGGTAGGCCGTGCCCTGGCTGCGCGCCAGCGCCGCGCCGGGCTGGATGGTGGCGCCCAGGCCACCCCGCACGGCATCCATCAGGATGGCCAGGCCATCGATCTCGGCCACCACCTGCGGCTCGCGCTTTGCCTGCCGGAAGCAGGCGGCGACCAGCGCGCGCAAGCCGTGTGAGCCGCTGGGCAGGATCAGCGGCAGCTTGCCCAGCGCTGCCACCGAGGTGCTTGCGCCGCGCGGCATCCCGGCCAGCCCCTCGGCGCCGATCACGAACAGGCGCTCGTCGAGCAGCGGCAGCACGCTCCAGCGCTGGGCCGGCTCCTCGCTGAACAGCACCGCCAGGTCGATCTGGCGCGCGCTCAGCATGGCGCCGAGATAGCCGGACAGGCTCTCCACCATGCGCAGCCGCACGTCGGGGTAGCGCTCGCGCATGGCCTGCATGAATGGCAGCGCCAGCACGCCTGCCGTGCTGGGCGGCAGCCCCACGCTGACGTGGCCAGACAATCGCGCCTGGCGCGCCGCGAGCGCGGCGTCGTCGATATGGCGCAGCGCCAGCTGGGCCTGGCGCCAGAAGGCAAGGCCGGCATCGGTGGCGACCACGCCGGTCGAGGTGCGCTGCAGCAGCCGCGTCGACAGCTCGCTTTCCAGCCGGCTGATCTGCTGGCTCAGCGCGGAGGTGACCACGCCCAGCTCCAGCGCCGCCTTGCCCATGCTGCCATGCTCGATCACGCTGACGAAGTAGCGCAGTTGCCTCAGTTCCATGTCGCGTCCCCGCTGCCGCAAATTGGCGGCATGGTAGCGGAAAACCCGTCGCGGTTCACGAATCCTGAAGACCCCTTAACGCCCGCCCGATGGCGCGCGCCACCGCGGCTGCGTAGAGTCGCACCACCAGAAGCGGGCGCCTGCCCGCCGTCCCATAACAACATGACTTCCCGCAAAGGAGACTGCATGCCTTCCGTTTCGCGCATCCGCCGCGGCGTGCTGGCGGCGCTGGCCGCCGGCGCCGTGCTGGCCAATCCCGCCGCCATCACCACCGCATTCGCCGCCGACAGCTGGCCGGCCAGGCCAATCACGCTGGTGGTGCCCTTCGCCAGCGGCGGCACCACCGACATCCTCGCGCGCACCGTCGGCCAGAAGCTGGGCGAGGCGCTGCAGCAGCCCGTGGTGATCGACAACCGTCCCGGCGCCGGCGGCACCATTGGCGCGGCCAACGTCGCGCGTGCGCAGCCCGACGGCTATACCTTCCTGCTCGCCACCGTGGCGCACACCATGGCGCCGGCGATCTACAAGAGCCTGCCGTACGAGTTCACGCGCGACCTCGACCCCGTGGGGCTGGTGGCGCTGACGCCCAACGTGCTGGTGGTCAACCCCGCCATCCCGGCGCGGTCGGTGCCGGAGCTGATCGCCTATATCAAGGCGCACCCCGGCAAGGTCAACTACGGCTCCGCTGGCATCGGCAGCACCGAGCACATGTCCGGCGAGCTGTTCCGCTCGCTCACCGGAACCGATATCGCACATGTGCCGTACAAGGGCGGCGCGCCGATGATGACCGACCTGATCGCCGGCCAGATCCAGATGGCGATCGAGACCAGCCCGTCGGCCTCGCAGCACGTGCGCAGCGGCAAGGTCAAGGCGCTGGCCGTCACCACCGCAAAGCGCTCCGGCGCCTATCCGGGCGTGCCGACGCTGTCCGAGAGCGGCGTCAAAGGCTATGAAGTCACCACGTGGTTCGCGCTGATGGCGCCGCGCGGCACGCCGGCGGCGATCGGGCAGCGTGTGTCGGCGGAACTCGGCAAGCTGCTGAAGGCGCCGGACGTGCAGAAGCGCTTCGAAGAGCAGGGCGTGACCGCGGGCGACATGACGCCGCCGCAGCTCGCGGCATTTATCCGCGCCGAGACCGACAAGTGGGTCAAGGTCGCGCGCGAGTCGGGGGCCAAGGCGGAATAAGCATGGAACATGCGCGTCGATGCGTGGACTTGCGCGGCGACCTGAACACCCACTGCCCGCCGGAGTCCAATGGTATGACGCCAGCCTGGACCCGGAGGCAAGCCATGCATGACCTGACCTTTGTTCACGCTGACGCCGCGCATACCGAGTGGCAGGTTGCGCTGGCCGACTGCCAGCGCCAACTGGACACGCAGGACCTGCTGCGCCAGGCGCGGCTGGACCATGCGCCGCCGCTGACGCTCGGCTGGTGCTATATCAGCGATTACTACGCGCTCGCTGCGGAGGCGATCCTCGCCGCGTTGCAGCAGAACTGGCCCGGGGTGTCGTGGGTCGGCACGGTTGGCCTCGGCGTGTCGGCGAGCGGCGTGGAATACTTCGACCAGCCGGCAATGGCGCTGCTGGCGGCGCCGTTCCCGCGCGGCAGCTTCCGGCTGTTCTCGGGGCGCCAGCCCTTGCCGGCGGCGTCATCGGGCTTTGTCCCGCATACCGCGCTCGTGCATGCCGAAGGCAGCACACCTGATGTGCAGGAGCTACTGCACGAACTGAGCGCGCGCACCGCCACCGGTTACCTGTTCGGCGGACTGAGCTCGGCACGCAACCGTACCCTGCATATTGCCGACGGCGTGTATTCCGGCGGACTGTCCGGCGTGCTGTTTGGTCCGGAAGTCGAACTCGTCTCCCGCGTCACGCAGGGCTGCCAGCCGATCGGGCCGGCACGCGCGGTGACGCGCAGCGAACACAACCTGCTGTTCGCACTGGACGGCAAGCCCGCGCTGGATTGCGTGCTGCAAGACCTGGGCGTCGAGCGCGACGCACCCGTGGAAGCGATGGCCGAAGCGTTGTCGGGAACGCTTGCGGGTTTGAACGCCGCCACCGACGATGCGCCGGTGCAGCCGGGCAGGTTCGGCTCGGATACGTTGGTGCGCCACCTGATCGGCCTGGATGTGCAGCATCGCGTTCTCGCGCTTGCCGACCAGGTCGCGCCGGGCATGCGGCTGGCGTTCTGCATGCGCAACGCCGCCGCGGCGCGCGCGGACCTGGAACGCATCGCCACGGAAATCCGCAGGGACATCGAGCAAGGCGGCGGCCACGCGCGTGGCGCGCTCTACATCAGCTGCTCAGGCCGGGGCGGGCCGCATTTCGGCGCGCCGCATGCCGAACTGCAGACTGTGCGCGGGGCGCTGGGCGACCTGCCGCTGGCGGGCTTCTTTGCGGGCGGCGAGATCGCGCGGGATCACCTCTATGGCTATACCGGCGTGCTGACGGTATTCACCAGCCATTGAACAGGCTGGCGACCGGGCAGGGACCAAGTCAGCCGATGACGGCTTCGATGCTGCGCACCTGGCGCGCAAACCAGCTGCGCAGCAAGCCGTTCGACCAGACCATCGGCAGCGAAGACGCAACCATGCGGTAGACCTCGCGGCGCGGCATCTTCGAGGCCCTGGCCGGGTCCAGCCAGTGCTCGTTGCGCACCAGCAGCAGCAAGGTTTCCATGCCGATCAGGATCGGCCACAGGCACGCCAGCCGCAGCCGGACGAAGCGCCGCGGGATGGCCAGCGTGTAGGCCATGGCTTCATGGAAATGCGCCAGCGTCATGGCGGCCAGCGAACGCATCAGGGCATGCGCGCGCACCGAAGCGTCTGGCAGCAGCAAATCCTGCGGCGTCAGCCCATGTTGTTCCAGCAGCGACGCCGGCAAGTAGCAGCGGCCGATGCGCAGGTCCTTGCCGCAGTCGCGCAGCACATTGGTCATCTGCAGGGCCTTGCCGAAGCGGATCCCGCTGCGCAGCATGGCGCCGAGGTCGCCATTGATCGCACCCGGCACGTGCATCGCGGTCATGTGGGTCCAGAATTCGCCGACGCATCCGGCGACCATGTAGGTGTAGTGGTCCAGCGCCGCCAGGTCGGGGAGTGCCACGATGCGGCCGGCGCGCTCGTCGGGGAACGTGCGCAGGTCGAACTCCATGCCTTCGCTGAGGGTGGAGACGATCTGCCTTACCGCTTGCCGGTCAGCCGGTTCCAGCTGCGTGAGCACCGCCAGCGCGGAATCGAGCGACTCGAGCAGGATCCGCTCATCCGGGTGCTTCTGGTGGTGAGCCATCTCCGTCGCGATGCGGAGCGCCGACGCCGCGCCATCCGTGTTGCCGTTGACCTGGTCACGCAACGATAACAGCAACGCCAGCCGGCTTTCCGGCGCGATCAGCGCGGTATCGGCAATGGTGTCCGCAGCGCGTGCGATCAGATAGGCAAGGGCTACCGGATCGCGCATGCGCGCGGGCAGCACGCGCAGCGTCAGGTAGAACGAACGCGAGACGCCTTTGAGCAGCGGACCGAGGAGAAACGCCCGGCTGGTGTCGCGCATGGGTGGTGACCTGTTCTTAAGCGGTTGGCGGAGAGATAGGCCTGGTTGGCAGCAGGCGGGCGCGGACATTGTACCTTCGACATGGATGCGAGGCGCCCACTGGAGCGGCTTGGCTGTGGCGCAGCGCTTCCCGTTAATTGATTGACCGGACGAGACAAGTTTGCGGACGAGGCTGCATGTGCTTCGGCAATGTCTGCAACCAGGCGGCGTGAAACCGGCGCTGCGTTGATCCCTTCAGATGCTAGCCTCGACATTCCTCTACCCCGATTTATCACTGTGACCTGGCCTGGCACTCATTGGGAGGCTGGTTAGATATTTTTGTTCCTCGATCAGAAGCTGAACCTTAGGATGAGATATCGATTGCGCCGTTAGCTCGCAGGTAAAAGTGGCTGGTACCAGGATCGCGCGTTCCTAGACTGAAGCTGGGCGGTGTGGAATTGCCCATTTCTCAGCTAACCAAGGAGTTCGAAATGATCGATAAACCATGCAGTACCTCCGCGACGATTGACTCGCAAACCAGCTTCGACGTCGAAGACTTTGTCTTCGAGGTCGAATGGGATTCGGGTCATGATCCGGAACGCGCCATGTGGGGAGAAGCCATCCAATATTGAGCGCGATGAGTGAGGCGAGGTGGAAATGGTCCACCTTGCCGTTCTCGAAAGGTGGATGACATGAAATTTTTCAAAGAAAACACTTATGGCGCGGCGATATACGTAACAAAAATTCCACAAACATGGATGAGGGTAAGAAAAGAAAAAGCAGTAGAACTTGAAAGCTTGCTAGCGGCTAACGATCCGGCTTTGATGCGTTCCCTGGAAAGAATCTCGAAGACATCCAAGTTGGCGAAAAAGGAGCATCTGGCACTGTATCCGGTCGTCAAGCTTACCAACCGCTGCAACTTGACGTGCCCTCACTGCTACATAGAGGCGCCGAGCAGCATGCGCCGCGGGAAGTTCGACCTGGAATACTCCGAGGTTAAAGACTTCATTAATTACATCATCTGCCTGGGTGGTGAAATGAGCAATCCACCAAGGACGCTTCAACTATTCGGTGGTGAGCCAACCATAAACAAGGATTTCGAGAAGATTCTCGGGTACGCCAGGGAAAGAGGGCTGCTGGTCCGGGTGTCGACCAACGCGGCCAATACGAGAAAATTCCAGTCGGAAGCGTTTTCAGAGTTGTACAAGGATGGCGGTGTCGAGTGGCGCATTTCGCTAGATTCGCATATACGAGAGGTGCACGATCATTTTCGACCCAGGAGCTTTGATCAAGTCGTGTCAAATGTACGATACATGGCGAGAATGGGCGCCCTCATCTCTATCAAGGCCGTGATCGGGGTACATAATTTTCCATCTTTCGTTGATACCATTTATTTCGTGCGAAAACTGGGGGCAACACAGTTCTTATATTCACCATTGAGCATGACAGGATCGGCGGCCCGCATGAAATTGTTGAACAAGGTAACGACGAGAATGATTACTGAAAAGCTGGTGGCGGCCGTCGAGCATGATCCCAAGCTGGGCCCTTTCGTGCAATCGTCACCCCTTGCTCGTTATCTAAAGCTGATCTATACCCGGGATGCAGGGATCTTGCCTCGCGTGCAATTCCATATCAATCACGATGGCCGCATATGCCCGCAGGACAATCTTTTTGAATTTCCTGAGTACCATTTCGGGGACATCGCGACTGGCGACTATGGATTCGATAGATTATGCAAATACCAGGCGCTGCTGGAAGAACCGCCGGCATGCAAGGCATGCCCGGTCTCTCACTATTGTCCTCGCGCAGACTATGCCGATCTGGCGACAGGAGACCTCAGGTCCGCAAAGGAGTTTTCTGTTTGTGACGACATTCGCGACAATGTCTTCTACTTGATGTCACTGGGGCAGCGTGGCGCTGCATTGACGCGAACCGTCCTGGGGCTGCCAACATGACCCTTCAGCATACAGAAACGCAAGGTCTGCCCAAGGCGTTTTTGGGGCTGGCGGCAGTAGGGTTCCTCGTGCCGTGCGCCACAATTCTGCAGACCTTCACGATCACGTGGTTCCTTGCGCAACTCACGGAATTCGCGTCTCTGCTTCCGCTAGTCATAGGAGGCGGTGCAGTGGCTCGAATTTTCAGTGGCATCCCATTCAATGGCGTGGTTCAAAGAATGGGAGCACGGGTTGCCTGCATGTTCTGCCTGCTTGCAGGTACCGCAATCTTGCTGGGGACGATCGCGGTTTTGGCGCGGTTACTGCCGCTGTGGCTATTGATTCCTTCTGAGATTGGTTTGGGGACGGCGGTCACTGGTTTTTCTATTTCCCGACAGATTCTGATCAAGGATCTGCTTCATGGCGAGAGGGAGAACTTGGCCGCGGGCCTCTCACGCAGTGCGGGCTATCTGAGCAAGCTGGTCGTCCCACTGTTTGGTGGTCTGTTGCTGATTGCGTTGAAGCCCGCTTACGCGACGCTGGTGAGTTGCGGCATTCTACTGGTCAGTGCCTGGGTAATCTGGTCATTGGATATGTCGCCAGCTTCGGGTTCCGCGGACCAGAAGGCGTTGCCCTTGACGGAGCGCATCGCGGTGGCCGTTGCCTTTTACAAACGCGATCACACCCTGGTTTTCGCCCTTGGTTTTACAGCGATCCTTAATTTTGTGCTATCGCCGCTGGTCGTCATCATGCCGCTCTTTGTCGCAGCCATCGATGGGGCCAATAGCGCGTATCTCGGATTTTCGGAGTCCTGCCTGGGCGCGGGGGCCGTTGGCGGTGCGTTGAGTTATGCAAAGCTGAGGCGGTGCCATCTTCCGTCATTGGCCGTGATGACCGGTTGCGGCTTCTTGCTGATCTGTGTTTCAGCGGAGCTGCCAAGTGCCTGGCGATATCCGGGCCTTAACATTGCCTTGCTCGTGATCGGAGCCAGCGTCGCGTTTTCCGGAAGCGCGGCGGATGCGCTGCTGATGACGCGGGTACCGCGCGATTCATATGGCCGCCTGTTAGGGGTGCAAGCGTTGATCGTTGGATCTGCCTTTCCAACCGGGCTGTTTGCGGCTGGTGTGCTACTACAGCTCACTGATGCCTTTTTGGTAATTGCCGCATACAACGCGGGACTGTGCATTGCTGTGGCATTGTTACTGCATCTGAAACTAGGGAAATCGGACGTCCAGCCCAATTTGCTAAATTGATGCAACAGCATCGGCCAAACGACAAAGGCGAATCTGATGCCCTGAGCCTGTGGCTAACGCATATCTGCGTCCGTTGATTCTGCCTAGGGCGGCGCGGGCAGTCCTCCCGCACTGTCCTGGACTGGCTGGACAAGATTGAGGTGGATCATTGCGCAGGGTATCGCATGCTGGAACTGTAACGGCTTCCCGCCGTTCCCTGTACGCCATGCCTTGCTCGCCCCATGGCGTGGGGCTTGTCGGGATGGATTTCGTGGTAATGCTTATGTCGGACGGAGGTTGGCGTATGGTCGTGCTGTTTCCTGCCTTCGTTGGCAAGCGCCGCACCGCGAGTTCTTTCTCGTGATTCGGTCGAAAAATCCATACTTGCCGGTTGCCATAGCAACGTCTGGACCGGCAGGCGCCACAGGCCCCGCGCTCGCAAGAGTCCTCTATGGGCGCCTGATCAGGCAGGGGCGTCTGCGTCAGCTACAACTGCTGGTTATGGTCGCCGATTGCGGCTGTATCGCCCGCGCTGCAAAGGAAGTTTGCATGAGCCAGTCAGCTGCATCACAAGCGCTCGCTCAGCTCGAGTCGGTGTTGGGTATTAGGCTATTCGAGCGCCACGCGCGTGGGATAAGGCCAACAGAGAGCGGCCGCAACTTCATTTCCCACGTGCGCGAAGTCATAGTGCGGCTTCAGCAATCCGCGGAATTTCTGGCCGCGAGCCGGCATGGCAATACGATGGCCCTGCGCATCGGCTCCATTCCCGCTGCTTCCTACGCGTTGACGGCCTCGGTATTGAGTACTTTTCATCAAGATCACCCAGAAGTCCGCATTGAATTGCAGGAGGACCGTAGCGAGCGTCTGATATCGTTGCTGAGTGCGGGCAGCCTGGATGTTGTGTTTTGCAGGATGCCGCCGCTATTGCACAAAGCGCTGCACTTCGAGCCGGTACTGGACGATGAAGTCATGATTGTCGCTTCGTCCTCGCACCCACTGCGCAAGCGATCCGCATTTCCCATTCAAGCACTTCAGGGAGCGAACTGGGTATTGCCCTCGGCCGGCGTTCACTTGCGGGACGTATTTGATAGCGTCGTGCTGAACGCATTGCCCGATGCAAAATTGCTCCCCCTTTCATCCGTGTCGCTGCCTGTGCTCGAGACTTTCCTGCAGTTGCCGGGATCAGTGGCGTTGATACCGCGCAGCATATCGGCAGGCGTGTTGGCTGGCGGGCGCGTGTGCCAACTGCAAGTAAAAATGCCGGCCGGGCTCGCCCCTCTTGGGGCAGTGCACGTTACGGAACCCGTCCCCGATCTCGTGCAGAAGCTTCTGGCAACAGCCAGGCGGGAAATTGCTGCTTGCATCCGCGCTACGCATGGGGCAGGCGCTGGATCCGCGAGTCACGCAGGAATAGCCAAGCGGGTGGAGCGATAAGCCTCCGCAGACGCCGCTCAGGACGATGCCTTGCAGAGATGGCGCTCGAACCACTGCATCGCCAGGCGGGCGACCGATTCCAGTGTGCCGGGCTCCTCGAATAAATGGGAGGCGCCGGGAACGATCACCAGCTTCTTCTGGCACTTGAGCTGGGCAAAGGCGAACTCGTTGCGTTCAATGACGCTCACATCCAGCCCGCCGATGATCAGCATGGTGGGCGCAAGCAGATTCGCCAGGGCGTCGGCGCCCGCCAGGTCGACCCTGCCGCCTCGTGAAACGATGGCGTGTATCGGGATCGGCGACTGGCTGGCGGCACGGATCGACGCCGCGGCACCGATGCTGGCGCCGAAGTAGCCCAACCGCGACGGCACGCCTGGCTGCCGCACCGCCCAGTCGGTTGCCTGTGCCAGCCGTGTGGCCAGCAGCCCGACGTCGAAGCGGATAGCCTGCACCTGGTCTTCCTCCGGCATGAGCAGGTCCATCAACAGCGTTCCCATGCCGCAGTGGTTGAGTTCGGCGGCCACATACCGATTGCGCGGGCTATGCCGGGAACTGCCGGTGCCGTGCGCAAACAATACCAGGGCGCCTGCGCCTGGCGGCACGGTGAGTATGCCTTGCAACTCCACGCCACCCGCGGGGATGACAACTTCGATGGCATCTGCACTGCTGCTGCGCATGGCCGCCCTCCGGAGGATGGGACTTCGACGCAGCCCGCGTTGCAATCGGCCCCATCGCAGTCCACTATAGGGCGAGCGTAGCGGCGAGGCCAGCCGCCCTCTGCTGGTCCGCTGACGCGCGGAATCGTCAGGCAATCCACCAGCGACCAACATCCCGATGCATCAGGAGAGGCCATGAAGACCCTGTTTCTCGTCCGCCACGCCAAGTCAAGCCGCGATGACCCGTCCTTGCCAGACCGCGAGCGTCCGCTGGACGATCGGGGGCAGCGCGATGCCCCGGAAATGGGCAAGCGCCTGGCCGAGCGCAAGGTAAAGCCGGACCTGCTCGTGTCGAGTCCGGCCGTGCGCGCGCTGGCCACGGCGCACCTGATCGCCGACGAACTCGGCTATGCCCGCAAGGACATCGCGATCGATGACCGGCTGTACGCCAGCAGTGCGGATGAGCTGCTGGCTGTCGTCCGTGCGCTCGACAAGAAGCTTGGCAGCGTGATGTTGTTCGGTCACAACCCCGAATTCACTGACTTCGCGCAGCGCCTGTCGGGCGAGATCACCGACATGCCGACCTGTGCCGTCGCCAGATTCCGTTTCGACACCAAGGCGTGGGCGGATGTCGGGGACATCACCCCGGCGAAAGTCTCGCTGGATTCGCCCAAGAAGTCGTAGTCGAAGGTCGGGCGCGGGCATTGCAGCAATATCTTGCAGCGATATCTCCGGCTTGACCATCCGGGGCGAAGCGATAAGAATTTGTGATCGCAGGCGAAAGCCTGCCTTCATGCTTCTCTGCCCGTCGTCCCAACCCATGATCCCACCAGTCAGCACCCTCCACGGCCGCCTGAAAATGCAGCACCTGCGCCTGCTGCTGGCGGTGGAGGAGCGCGGCTCGCTGCGGCAGGCGGCCGAAGCCTTGACGTTGACGCAGCCCGCCGTCAGCAAGATGTTGCAGGACATGGAAGACCTGCTGGGCGTGCCGTTGTTCGAGCGCCATGCGCGCGGGCTGCGCGCGACGCGCTTCGGGATGGCGGCCACGCGCTATGCCCGGCTGGTGTTTGCCGACATGGATGGCTTGCGCGATGAGCTGGTGGCGCTTGAGTCCGGCAAGATCGGGCGCGTGCGGGTCGGCGCGGTGATGGCGCCGACGCCGGGCCTGCTGGCAGAGGTGATCCGGCGGCTGAACCGCGATCATCCGCGGCTGGAGGTGGCGGTGCAGGTGGAGACCAGCGACCTGCTGGTGCCGCTGCTGGAGCGCGACCAGCTCGATATCGTGCTGGGCCGCGTGCCCGATGGCTGGGACAGCAGCGGCCTGGAGTTCGAGCAGCTTGGCGACGAGGGCCTGGCGATCGTGGTCGGGCCGCAGCACCCGCTGGCGCGGCGGCGCAAGCTGTCGTTCGCGGAACTGACCCGCCACCCGTGGATCATGCAGCCACGGCCCAGCCCGATGCGCGCGCTGATCGACCGCTCTTTCGAGGATGCCGGCGTGCCGGCGCCGCCGTCTACCATCGAGACCGCGGCGGTGCTGATGACCACGTCGCTGCTGGCCGACAGCGAGCTGATCGCGGTGCTGCCGGAGTCGGTAGCGGCGTATTACGGCCGCCTCGGCGCGCTGGCGGTGCTGCCGCTGCCACTGCCGCGCAAGCTGGGGCCGTACGGCATCGTCACGCGGCGCGGGCGCCCGCCGACCGCATCGATGAGCCTGCTGATCGATATGCTGCGGGCGCTGGTGCGCTAGTGGGCTAACGCTGCAGCTTGCCGTCAAGGCGCCAGAGGTGGCGCTGCTCGCTGTCGGGGCGCAGCGAAGCGGGCAGCAGGTCCGCCGGCATGTCCTGGTAGCTGACCGGCCGTACGAAGCGCGCGATCGCGAGGCTGCCGACCGAGGTCGAGCGGCCATCCGACGTGGCCGGCCAGGGGCCGCCGTGGACCATGGCGTGTCCGACTTCCACGCCGGTGCCAAAGCCATTGACCAGGATGCGGCCCGCCAGGCGCTCTAGCGCGGGCAGCAGCGTGCGCGCGGCGTCATGGTCGGCGGGGTCGATATGCAGCGCAGCGGTAAGCTGGCCCTCCAGCGCTTCGACCACGCGCCGCATTTCCGCCGTATCGCGGCAGCGCACGACCAGCGATGATGCGCCGAAGATTTCGTGGCGCAGCGTCTCGTCGGCCAGGAAAGCCTCGGCGCTGGTGCTGAACAGCGCCGCCTGCCCTTGCAGCGCACTGCCTGCCTTGCCGCGCGCCACCAGCTGTATCTGCGGATGCTGCGCGAGCGTGCCGACGCCGTTGCAGTAGGCACGCAGGATGCCGGCGGTCAGCATGCTTTGTGCGCCGATGTCCGCCAGGCTTGCCGCCGCTGCTTCCAGAAACTGATCTAGGCCTGCGCTTTCCATCGCCAGAACCAGTCCGGGATTGGTGCAGAACTGTCCGGCGCCCAGCGTCAGCGAGCTGGCGAACGCCGTGCCAATGGCTTGCGCGCGGCTGGCCAGCGCATGGGGGAACAGCAGCACCGGATTGATGCTGCTCATCTCCGCATACACGGGAATCGGCTCCGGGCGCGCCGCGGCGATCGCCATCAGCGCCTGGCCGCCGGCGCGCGAGCCGGTGAAGCCAACCGCCTTGATGCGCCTATCCGCCACCAGCCCCTGCCCGATCTCCAGCCCGGTGTCGAAGAGGAGGGAGAAGGTGCCTTCCGGAAGATCAAGGTCGGCCACGGCCTTCTGGATGGCGCGGCCGACCAGTTCGGAGGTGCCGGGGTGTGCCGGATGCGCCTTGACGATCACGGGACAGCCCGCGGCCAGTGCGGATGCGGTATCGCCGCCGGCGACCGAGAACGCCAGCGGGAAGTTGCTGGCGCCGAATACGGCGACCGGGCCCAGCGGGATATGGCGCAGGCGCAGGTCGGGGCGCGGCAGCGGCAGGCGTTCGGGCTGGGCCGGGTCGACGCGCAACTCCAGGAAGTCGCCCTGGCGCAGCATGCCGGCGAACAGCCGCAGCTGGCCCACGGTGCGCCCGCGCTCGCCTTCAATGCGCGCGCGCGGCAGGCCCGATTCGCTGGCGCAGCGTTCGATGAGCGCGTCGCCCAGCGCCAGGATGTTGCCGGCGATGGTTTCGAGGAAATCGGCGCGCCGCGCGGGCGCGATCTCGCGATAGGTGTCGAAGGCTTGCCATGCCAGCGCGCAGGCTTGGTCGAGCTGTGCCGGCGTGGCGCCGCCGAACGCGGGTTCGAGCGTGGCGCCGGTGGCGGCATCGATGGCGTGCAGGGTGCCGTGGGTGCCGCGGATGGACTGGCGGCCGATCAGGAGGTTGCCGGTGAGGGTCATGGTGGAACTTGGGAAAGAGTGGTTGGTCATGGCGTTTGCAGGAGTAGTCCCATGGCGAAATGTCGCGACTTCGTGGAGGCTCCGGCCCTCACCCCGGCCGCTCTCCCGCAAGCGGGAGAGGGGCCGGGGGTGAGGGCAAGCGCTTCTCGATGCGAGGCGCTGCCAATCAATGCGCGCTTTCACCGCCCCCACCGCAACACCAGCGGATCCACTCGCCGCGCCACCTTCAGCAATCCCTCGCGCGTGGCCGGATGCATCGGCTGCAGCGGATGCCTTACCGCGTCCGACGCAATCACCCCGCCTTCCTTCATCAACACCTTGCTGGTTGCCAGCCACCCTTGCCGGTTCTCGTAGTTGATCAGCGGCAGCCACTGCTGGTAGCGCTGCGCCGCCAGCTCGGCATCGCCGGCCTGCCACGCATCCAGGATCTGGCGGATGCCGTCCGGGAAGCCCGCACCGGTCATCGCGCCGGTGGCGCCAGCTTCCAGATCTGCCATCAGCGTGATGGCCTCTTCGCCGTCCCACGGGCCGACGATGGCATCGCCGCCCAGCTCGATCAGCTCGCGCAGCTTGGCCGCGGCCTGCGGCACTTCGATCTTGAAGTACGAGACATTGGCCAGCTCGCGCGCCATGCGGGCCAGGAAGGGGGCGGACAGCGTGGTGCCGCTGACCGGCGCGTCCTGGATCATGATGGGGATGTCGATGGCTGCGGAGACCGTGGCGAAGAACTCATAGATACTGCGCTCAGGCACACGGATGGTGGCGCCGTGGTAGGGCGGCATCACCATCACCATGGCGGCGCCGGCGTCCTGCGCGGCGCGGCTGCGCTCGGCGCAGAGGCGCGAGCTGAAATGCGTGGTGGTGACGATCACCGGCACGCGGCCGTCCACGTGTTCCAGCACGGTCTTCATCAGCAAGCTGCGCTCGTCATCGCTCAGCACGAACTGCTCGGAGAAGTTGGCCAGGATGCAGATGCCGTGCGATCCGGCGTCGATCATGAAGTCGATGCAGCGGCGCTGGCCGTCGAGGTCGAGGCCGCCTTGGTCGTCGAAAATGGTCGGCGCGACCGGGAATACGCCGCGGTAGACGGGCGCCTGGGATCGGGTCATGGTCTCCTCCTTGCGGCTGGCACGCGGCCAGCGCGGGTTGTGAGTTGTCAATCGGGGCAGTCAATCAGGTCGGGCCAATATACGAGCAGGGCAGTGGGGCTGTATATTGAAACCTTTCCATCTTGTGATCGCTTTTGCGACTCACACGTCCCAGCATGAAATCCACCCTGGACACCCTCACCGGCCGCCTGCGCATGAAGCAGCTGCAACTGCTGATCGCGCTGGACGAGCACCAGTCCCTGCACCAGGCCGCGGCCGCGATGGCAATGACCCAGTCGGCTGCCAGCAAGTCGCTGCAGGAACTGGAAGGCATGCTGGAAGCGCCGCTATTCGAACGCTCCAAACGCGGCATGCGCCCCAACGCTTTCGGCCACTGCGTGATCCGCCATGCACGGCAACTGGTGGCGGACCTGGGTGCGATGTGCGAGGAGGTGGCCGGCATCCGCGCGGGAAGCGGCGGGCGTGTCGCCGTCGGCGTGATCATGGGAGCGGTGCCGGGTGTGCTGGTGCCGGCGCTCGAGCAGTTGCGGCAGGCGCATCCGGACCTGGCGCTCGAGATCATCGAGGACACCAGCCTGCGCCTGCTCGGCCAGCTCGACGACGGCCATCTCGACCTCGTGCTCGGCCGCTCGCTGGTCAGCGACGAACCCGGCAAGTACCACTATCACCCGCTCGGCGACGAGCAGGTGTCCGTGGTGGTTGGGCACCTGCACCCCGCGCCCCGGATGCGGGCGATGGACTTCGCCGACCTTGCTGGTTATCGCTGGATCACTTACGCGGGGCACATGCCGATGCATGCGCTGCTGCAGCGCGAACTGGACCATGCCGGCGTCAGCTTCCCCGCCAATGCCATTTCCACGTCGTCGGCGCTGATCACCGTGGCGATGCTCCAGCGCGATGCCGGGCTGGTGTCGCTGCTGCCGGCCAGTGTGGCGGAGCTGTTCGTGCGCCAGAAGATGCTGCGCATCCTGCCCGTGCACCTGCAATCGCGCCAGCAGACTTTCGGCATCGTCACGCGGCGCGGCGGCGCATTGTCGGCTTCGGCGCGGCAGCTGGTGGCGATCCTGAAAGCGCAGGCGGGGAAAGTGGCCGAAGCGGTATCACCCAAGGTATAACCCCAGGTGATCGCCAGTTCAAAAAACGTCAGTAGTGGCGAATCGCTGATGCCCATATAGTCTGCTCATCCGCGCCACCAGAGCCGGACAGCAAATCGGAGACAGCGATGAAGACAAGGATTGCCGGCGCACTTGCCGGCCTGGCCACGGTGGCCGCTGCAGTGACGACCAGCGCCTGGGCGCAGGACACCCGGCCGGTGCGTCTGATGGTGGGCGCCGCGCCTGGCGGCGGCACCGACGTGATGGCGCGCATCGTCTCCGACAAGCTCGCCGCGCAGTTGAAGCAGCCCGTCGTGGTCGACAACCGCCCCGGCGCGTCCAATACGATCGCCGCGGACATCACCGCCAAGGCCGCGCCGGATGGCAACACGCTGCTGATGGGCGTGGTGACTTCGCAGGCGATCGCGCCGCACCTGCTCAAGCTGCAGTTCGACCCGCTCAAGGACCTGGCGCCGGTGGCGCTGGTGTCGTCGGTGCCCAATGTGCTGGTGGTCAACAACCAGGTGCAGGCGCGCGACGTCAAGGCGCTGGTCGCCGAGATCAAGGCCAGCCCGGACAAGTTCCGCTACAGCTCGTCCGGCGTCGGCAGCACCCAGCACCTGGCCGGCGCCGCGTTTGCGCGCCAGATCCAGGGCAAGCTGCTGCACGTGCCGTACAAGAGCAGCAGCAGCGCGCTGGTCGACCTGATGGGCGGCCAGGTGGACATGAGCTTCGAGACCATGCCGTCGGTGATCAACCATATCAAGGCCGGCAAGCTGCGCGCGCTGGCGGTGACCGCGGACAAGCGCTCGGCGCTGCTGCCGAACGTGCCGACACTGGCCGAGGCTGGCGTGCCAGGCGTCCAGATGAATGCCTGGTACGGCGTCTATGCGCCGGCCGGCACGCCGCCCGCCACGCTGCAGAAGCTGGGCACCGCGCTGTCGACCGTCATCAAGGATCCGGATACCGTGCGCAAGCTGGCCGACGTGGGTGCCGTACCCGGCACGCTGACCGCGGCGCAGTTCGATGCCTTCTCGCGCGCCGAGTACGCGCGCTATGGCAAGCTGATTGCAGAGCTTGGCGTCAAGGTCGACTAAGCCCGTATCTCTAGAGAATTTCATGACATCACGTCCACGAATCGCGATGGTGCTGGGCGACCCCGCCGGCATTGGCCCCGAACTGATCGCGCGCCTGCTGGCCGACCCGGCCACCAGCGAACAGGCCGACATCCTGCTGATCGCCGACCGCGACGAATGGCGCCGCGGCATGCAGGTGGCGGGCGTCGAGCTGGCGCTGGCCGAGACCGATACCCTCGCGTTCGCGCAAGGCGCGCCGCGCCTCTACCACTGGGAACTGGACGGCAAGCCCGCGTATCCCCGCGGCGCGTCCAGCGCCGAGGGCGGCCGCTACAGCCTGGGCACGCTGTCGCTGGCGCTGGAGCTGGCGCAGTCGGGCCAGGCAGACTCGATCCTGTTCGGGCCGCTCAATAAGAGCTCGCTGCACGCCGCGGGCATGGACCACAGCGACGAGCTGCACTGGTTTGCCGAGCAACTCGGCTACCACGGCAATTTCTGCGAATTCAACGTGCTCGACGGCCTGTGGACCTCGCGCGTCACCTCGCACGTGGCGCTCAAGGACGTGCCGGGGATGATCACGCCGGAACGCGTTGGCGCCGCCATTGACCTGATCGACCAGGCGCTGCGCCGCGCCGGCATGGCGAGCCCGCGCATCGCCGTGTGCGGCCTGAACCCGCACAACGGCGACAACGGTGCCTTCGGCCGCGAAGAGATCGACGTGATCGCGCCTGCCGTCGCTGCGGCGCGCAGGCGAGGCGTGAATGCCGAAGGCCCGTTCCCGGCCGACACCATCTTCCTGAAGGTGCAGGGCGGCCCGTCGCAGCGGCAGTTCGACGCCATCGTCACCATGTACCACGACCAGGGGCAGATCGGCATCAAGCTGATGGGCTTCTCGCGCGGCGTGACGGTACAGGGCGGGCTGCCGGTGCCGATCACCACGCCGGCGCATGGCACCGCGTTCGATATCACGCAGCAGGGCCGCGCCGATCCCGGCGCCACGCAGCAGGCGTTCCAGATCGCCTGCCGCATGGGTGCGCAACGGCGCGCCGCCGCACGCACCGCCGCAAGCGCCTAGCCACTCGTCCATCCATACCGGATCCAGCATGACCGCCCCCGGCGCGGCCGGGGAGCGTTCGCGCCAACGCATTGCCATCAGGAGCTGAACATGAAGATCACCAACGTCCGCGCCCGCGTCTTTGAATGGAAGGGCAAGACCGTGCCGCCGCAGGCGCACTTCTGCACCAACGCCACCGACATCCTGTTCGAGCGCGGCGACGCCATGGGCTCGTTCCGCTTTCACGGCTGGATGGTGGTCGAGATCGAGACCGACACCGGCCTGGTCGGCATCGGCAACTGCGCGCTGGCCCCGCGCGTGGCCAAGCAGATCGTCGACGAGTACCTGGCGCCGGTGGTGATCGGCCAGGATCCCTTCGACAACGAATACCTGTGGCAGAAGATGTACCGCCGCACCCACGCCTGGGGCCGCAAGGGCATCGGCATGGCGGCGATCTCGGCGGTCGATATCGCGCTGTGGGACCTGATGGGCAAGGCCGTGGGCAAGCCGGTGTTCAAGCTGCTGGGCGGGCGCACCAAGGAAAAGATCTGGTGCTATGCCTCCAAGCTCTACAACAACGACGACCGCGATGCCTTCCTGTTCGAAGCGCAGGGCTACCTGGACCAGGGCTTTACCGCGATGAAGATGCGCTTCGGCTACGGCCCCAAGGACGGCCCCGCCGGCATGCAGAAGAACATCGAGCAGGTGCGATTGCTGCGCGAGCTGGTCGGCGACGGCGTCGACATCATGCTGGAGTGCTACATGGGCTGGACGCTGGAATACGCGCGCCGCATGCTGCCGCGCCTGGCGGAGTTCAATCCCCGCTGGCTGGAAGAGCCGGTGATCGCCGACGATATCGAAGGCTATCTCGAGCTGAAGAAGGCGAGCCCGTTCCCGATCTCCGGCGGCGAGCACGAGTTCACTTCGTACGGCTTCAAGGACCTGCTGGAGCGTCGCGCCGTCGACGTGATCCAGTACGACACCAACCGCGTCGGCGGCATCACCGCGGCGCAGAAGATCAACGCGATGGCCGAGGCCTGGTCGGTGCCGGTGATCCCGCACGCGGGGCAGATGCACAACTACCACCTGACCATGGCGTCGACCGCTTCGCCGATGTCGGAGTACTTCCCGGTGCATGACGTCGAGGTCGGCAACGAGCTGTTCTACTACATCTTCAAGGGCGACCCGGCGCCGGACAACGGCTACCTGCAGCTTGACGACAACCTGCCGGGACTGGGGCTGGAGTTGAACGAGGAGTACTTCAGCCAGTTCAATATCATCGGCTGACTGGCAAACTGGCAAACTGGCAAACTGGCAAACTGGCAAACTGGCTGACTGGCGCCGGCGCACTACAATCAAGAGGCATCAAGAGGCGTAGTGCCCTTGTCCTGGAGTTCGCCATGGCCAGATCCCGCCGTCTGCTGGCCGCCTGCGCGGCGCCCATGGGCCTGATGTGTGCCATCGGTGCCATCGGTGCCATCAGTGCCTTCGCCGCGCCGCCTGCCGGAACGCTGACAGTTTCCTTCCCCCATCCCGAAACCTACACCGATGCCGCCTACCGCAGCGCATACGGCAGCGACCGCGAGCGCGCGCAGGTGATGAACGATATCCGCCGCCACTTCGACGAGCTGGCGGCGCGCTACCTGCCGCAGGGCTATGCGTTGAGCATCGAGGTGCTGGATGTCGATCTCGCGGGACATTTCGAGCCATGGCGCGTGCGCGCCTATGACGTCCGCATCGTGCGCGACGTCACCTGGCCGCGCATGACGCTGCGCTACGAACTGCGCGGAAGCGACGGGGCCGTGCTCGCCAGCGGCGAGCAGCGCATCTCCGACCAGAACTTCAACATGGGCGTCAACGTCTACAGCCAGAGCGACAGGCTGCGCTATGAAAAGGCGATGATGGACCGCTGGTTCGATGAGACCGTCAGGCGCCGGATCGCAGCGCGCCAGACCGGACAGGGATGATCCGACGCTGGCACTACTGGCCGTAGATGCGCAGCGCCGTCTCGCGCAGCGCATCCGCGACCAGCAGCGCGCCGGGTGACATCAGCCGGTCGGTCGGCGTGATCACGCCGAAGTCGTCCATATGGCATGGCATGGCCATCGGCAGCACCTCCACCATGCCGAACGCCGCGTAGTACTGCGCGACATCCGCGGTCAGCACCGCGATCATGTCTGACTGCGTCACCATGCGCGTCAGGAACAGCAGCGCGGCGGTCTCCACCACATTGGTCGGCGGCGCCAGGCTGGCGCGCTGGAACATCAGCTCGAAGCGGTGGCGCAGCACCGTGCCGGCCGGCGGGATCAGCCAGGCGGCCTCGGTGGTGTCTGCCAGCGACAGGGCGGGCGCTGCCAGCATCGGGTGACCGGGCCGCACCACGGCGCAGACCGGCTCTTCCGCCATCGGCTCGTAGCGCAGCCGGCCCTTGTCGTGCTCGGGGAACAGCCGCGCGACCACCATGTCCAGCTTTTCCTGCCCGAGCCGGTCGAGCAGCACGTTGCTGTTGTCGATTTCCACCGAGACCCGCAATCCCGGATAGCTTGCCTTCACCCGCGCGATCGCCGGCGGCAGCAGCCGCACGCCTGGCGAGGTGATCGCGCCGATCGCCACATGGCCGAGCCGGCCCGCCTTCAGCGCCAGCACTTCCTCGCGCGCCTGGTTCAGGCTGCCGATCACCGCGCGCGCGTGCCGGATCATCGCGCGGCCGTAGTCCGTCGGCGCCATGCCACGCGGCAGGCGCTCGAACAGCGGTACCGACAGCATCTCTTCCAGCTCGCGCAGCAGCTTGGAAGCGGCCGGCTGGGTCATCGCCAGCCGTTCCGCGGCGCGGTGGATGCTGCCTTCGTCGGCGACGGCCAGCAATAGCAGCAGCTGGCGCGTCTTGAGGCGGGTGTGGTTGTGCCAGGAGGGTGCCGTCGGGGCCGCAACAGCCATGGGGGAAAGATCGGGGGCTTCCATAGGGTAAATACCAATGCCGATATCGATATCGCAAATGCCGAACTCTTCATTAGTAGCATATCGGCGAGCTGCATACACTCCGTCCGACAAAACAACAACGACCGGAGACAGCGTGGCGAGCTGCCATGACGCCATGACGCCATGACGCCATGACGCCATGACGCCATGACCGCCAAGCCGCCGGATCCGTCGTCCCTGCCATCACCGCTGCCTTCGCTGGCGGCGCATTGCACAACCTGCCACAGGAACAACATGTCGGATTCCAAGGACAAGCAACGCAAGCCGCTGCGCTCGACGGCGTGGTTCGGCACCGCTGACAAGAACGGCTTCATGTATCGCAGCTGGATGAAGAACCAGGGTATCCCAGACCATGCATTCGATGGCCGCCCGGTGATCGGCATCTGCAATACGTGGTCGGAACTCACCCCCTGCAACGCGCATTTCCGCAAGCTGGCCGAGCACGTCAAGCGCGGCGTGTACGAGGCCGGCGGCTTCCCGGTGGAATTCCCGGTGTTTTCCAACGGCGAATCGAACCTGCGCCCGACCGCCATGCTGACGCGCAACCTGGCCGCGATGGACGTGGAAGAAGCGATCCGCGGCAACCCGATCGATGCGGTGGTGCTGCTGACCGGCTGCGACAAGACCACGCCGGCACTGCTGATGGGCGCGGCAAGCTGCGACGTGCCGGCCATCGTCGTCACCGGCGGGCCGATGCTCAACGGCAAGCTCGACGGCAAGGACATCGGCTCGGGCACCGCGGTCTGGCAACTGCATGAATCGCTGAAGGCGGGCGAGATCAACCTGCACCAGTTCCTGTCGGCCGAAGCCGGCATGTCGCGTTCGGCCGGCACCTGCAACACCATGGGCACCGCGTCGACCATGGCCTGCATGGCCGAGGCGCTGGGCACGTCGCTGCCGCATAACGCGGCGATCCCGGCGGTCGATTCGCGCCGCTACGTGCTGGCGCACATGTCCGGCATCCGCATCGTGGAGATGGCGCGCGAGGACCTGACGCTGTCGAAGATCCTGACGCGCCAGGCGTTCGAGAACGCGATCCGTGTCAATGCCGCGATCGGCGGCTCGACCAACGCCGTGATCCACCTGAAGGCGATCGCCGGGCGCATCGGCGTGCCGCTGGAGCTGGAAGACTGGAGCAACGTGGGGCGCGACACGCCCACCATCGTCGACCTGATGCCGTCGGGCCGCTTCCTGATGGAGGAGTTTTACTACGCCGGCGGCCTGCCCGCGGTGCTGCGCCGCATGGGCGAGGGCGGCCTGCTGCCGCATCCGGGCGCGCTGACCGTCAATGGCAAGGCGATCTGGGACAACGTCAGGGATGCGCCGAGCACCAACGACGAAGTCATCCGCCCGCTGGACCAGCCGCTGATCCGTGACGGCAGCATCCGCATCCTGCGCGGCAACCTGTCGCCGCGCGGCGCGGTACTCAAGCCGTCGGCGGCGACGCCCAGGCTGCTGCGCCACCGCGGCCGCGCGGTGGTGTTCGAGAACCTGGAGCACTACAAGGAGCGCATCGTCGACGAGTCGCTCGACGTCGACGAGAATTCGGTGCTCGTCCTCAAGCGCTGCGGCCCGCGCGGCTATCCCGGCATGGCCGAGGTCGGCAACATGGGCCTGCCGCCCAAGCTGCTGCGCCAGGGGATCAAGGACATGGTGCGCATTTCCGATGCGCGCATGAGCGGCACCGCGTACGGCACCGTGGTGCTGCACGTGGCGCCGGAGGCCGCGGCCGGCGGGCCGCTGGCGATCGTGCGCGACGGCGACTGGATCGAGCTGGACTGCGAGGCCGGGCGCCTGCACCTGGATATCGATCCCGCCGAGCTCGAGCGCCGCATGGCCGACGTGCAGCCGCTGCAGGCGCCCGCCGACGGCGGCTATCGCAAGCTCTACGTCAACCACGTGCTGCAGGCGGACGAGGGCTGCGACCTCGACTTCCTGGTCGGCTGCCGCGGACGCGAGGTGCCGCGCCACTCGCACTGATCCACCCGATTGCATTGAAGGCGCGCGGCCCCGGCGGCGCGTGCGCGACCCCTTACAAGAACAGAGGAGACTAGCCATGCAAGGCACACAGACCGCGCCGCTGGAGCGCGCCGTCCCAGGACAGGAAACCGGCGCACAGGCGCAGGAAGAGACCCGCATCGTCGGCATGCTGGTGCGCCGGCTGATCCCGTTCCTGGCGCTGATCTACGTGGTGGCGTATATCGACCGCTCGGTGGTCGGCTTTGCCAAGCTGCACATGAACGCGGCGATCGGCATCAGCGATGCGGCCTATGGCCTGGGCGCGGGCTTGTTCTTCGTCGGCTATTTCCTGTGCGAGGTGCCGAGCAACCTGGCGCTGGAGCGCTTCGGCGCGCGCCGCTGGTTCGCGCGCATCCTGCTGACCTGGGGCGTGATCACCATGGCGATGGCGTTCACGCAGGGCGCGCACAGCTTCTACGTGCTGCGCTTCCTGCTGGGCGCGGCCGAAGCCGGCCTGTATCCGGGCATCCTGTACTTCCTGACCAAGTGGTTCCCGATGCGCCATCGCGCGCGCATCATCGGACTGCTGGTGCTGGCCCAGCCGATCGCGCTGATCATCACCGGACCGATTGCCGGCCTGGTGCTGTCGACGCAGGGGCTGCTCGGCATGTCCAACTGGCAGACGCTGTTCGTGCTGAGCGGCCTGCCGGCGGTGCTGCTGTGCCTGCCGACGCTGCGCATCCTGCCGGAATCGCCCGCCAGCGCCGCATGGCTGGCACCGGCCGACCGCGCCTGGATCGAGCGCGAACTCGCCGCCGACCAGGCTGCCTATGCGCTCAAGCCGCACGGCAATCCGCTGCAGGCGCTCAAGGACAAGCGCGTGCTGCTGCTGTCGCTGCTGTTCCTGCCGTTCCCGCTGAGCATCTACGGGCTGTCGCTGTGGCTGCCGACCATCATCAAGCAGTTTGGCGTGACCGATGCAATGACCGGCCTGCTGTCGGCCGTGCCCTACCTGTTCGCCGTGGTCGGCCTGTACCTGGTGCCGCGCCATTCGGACCGCAAGGGCGAGCGTTATGGCCATATCGTGGTGGTGTCGGGGATGGCAGCGGTCACCATGGGGCTGAGCGCGTGGGTGCAGTCGCCGGTGCTGCAGTTCCTGTTTATCTGCCTGACTGCGTTCTCGATCTATTCGATCCAGGCGGTGGTGTGGGCGCTGCCCGGTGAATTCCTGACCGGCGCCAGCGCCGCGGTGGGTATTGCCACGATCAACTCGCTGGCCAACCTCGGCGGCTACTTCGGGCCATATGGCATCGGCGTGATCAAGGACGCCACCGGCAGCCTGGCCGCGGGGCTGTACTTCCTGTCGGCAATGCTGGTGTTCGCGGTGGTGATGGCGTTCGTGGTGCGCGCCGCGCTGCGGCCGGCGGCGCGGGCCGGTGCAGCGCAGGCCGGTGCCTGACCGCCGGCGTCACGGCCGCCGCTTCTTCCACTCATAGTCGGGCGGCGGATCCGCCGCGCCGGCGCGGCCGACCGAGTTGGGGTTTTCCGAGCACAGCGTGACAAAGCTCACCGGTTCGCCCGCATGCTGGCGCTGGCGCAGCGCTTCGGTGAAGTGCAGCGCCTCGCGCATCGCGTCGCTCGGAAACGACTGCGCGTGCGGCGTGAGCCCGGTACCGTGGGCTTCGGACCAGTAGACCATGTACATAAGGCTTCCTTTTGCGTGCGCCGGGTGGTTGGGGTGGCTGCAACCTTCGTTCCCGCTGCTGCGGTGGCAGGCAGTGGGCGGCGGAGTGTGCCGGGGACCACGATTGCAATCCCTTCCTGCGCCTTTTGCAAGCTTTGGCATGGCGCAGGCACAATGGCGCTTCTCGCACGGTCTGGCTTGGTGCGCCTTGCGCCTTGCGCTCGGTCCTGATCCGCTGTGCCTTTCGCGTACCGTCCCGATCCGTCTCGGTCCCCATGCCTGATATCGCGCTGATTCCCGCCACCGCTGCCGATGCCGACCGGCTCGCCGCCCTGCACACCGCCAGCTGGCAGCACACCTATCCCGGCATGCTGCCAGACGCGTACCTGCGCGAGCAGGCCTATCCGGAGCGGCTGGCGGCCTGGCGCGCGCGCATGCATGAGGGCGCGGATGGCCCCGTGGAGGCCACGCTGGCGCTGGTCGATGGCGTGGCCGCCGGCTTTGCCTGCCTGTTGCCCGAGGCTGAGCCCCAATTCGGCATCTACCTGGACAACCTGCATGTCCTGCCGGCCTTCCATGGCCAGGGTGTGGGCAAGCGGCTGCTGGCGCATTGCGTGCAGCGCGTGGCGCAGCGCTGGCCGGGGCAGCCTCTGTTCCTCTATGTGCTGGAGGCCAATACGCAGGCGCGCGAGTTCTACCAGCGGCTGGGCGGCGAGACATCGGAACCGTTCGAGGACGATTTCCACGGGGCCGGCCTGCGCGTCATGGTGCGGCGCGTGACCTGGCCCGACGTGGCGGCGCTGGCCAGGCGGCTGGCGTAATGCAAGCTGGCGGGCGCGGCAGGCATTGCCGAGCCGCTTGCCACTGGCCTACCATCGCCGGCATGCCAACCGGAGACGCCCAGCCATGATCCTGCCGACCGCCAGCTTGCCGCAACCCGCCCGTGCGCGCCTGTCCCCGGCCTTGGCCGCTGCCGCCATGACTGTGGTCCTGGCCGGCTGCGCCGGCACGACGGCAGCGCCGCCCGCCGCGGCCAGGCCTGCCGATGCCGCGGCAGCCGCGCCGCACTGGCAGCGCGTGCATCTTGGCGCAGGGGCGGGCGCAGGCTATGACTTCCCGGTCTATGCCAACCACCGGCTCGACGGCGACCTGTCACGCATCCGCGAAGTCGTGTTCGTCCAGCATGGCCTGCAGCGCAACGGCGACGACTACTATGCCGCCGGCGCCGAACTGCTGAAGGCCAGCGGCCGCAGGCCGGACGAGGTGCTGCTGCTCGCGCCGAATTTTCCCGGCACGCCTGACGAGAAGAAGGGTTTTACCGGCATGCCGCAATGGTCGGTGCAGGGCTGGCTCAGCGGCGAGGATGCGGTCGACGGCCCGGCTCGACTCAGTTCGCTACAGGTGCTGGACGACCTGCTCGCCTTCGTCACCGACAAGGCGCGGCTGCCGCAGGTCGGCAAGGTGACGGTGGCCGGCCATTCCGGCGGCGCGCAGATCGTGCACCGCTACGCGGTGCTGAACAATGTCGACGAGCGCATCCGCGCGGGCGGCATCGACCTGCGCTACGTTGTGGCCAATCCGTCGTCCTATCTGTATTTCACGCCGGTGCGACCGGCTGGCGCCGATGGCAAGTCGTTCGCGCCGTACGACAAGGCCATTTGCCCGGACTACGACAAGTACCGCTACGGCATGCAGGACATGGTGCCGTACGCGCAAGGCGCCGACGGCATGGCGCTGTACCAGCGCTATGCCGGGCGCCAGGTGACCTATCTCGCCGGCACCGAGGACAACGATCCCAATCACCGCGTGCTCGACAAGGCGTGCGGCGCGGAGGCCGAGGGCCCGACGCGGCTGCAGCGCGCGCGCGGCTACCTGCGCTACGAGCGCTACCTCGCCAGCCCGGGCTCGGTCAGCCGCCACCAGGGGTATGAAGTGGTGGGCGTGGGGCACGACCAGGCGCGCATGTTCGGTTCGCAGTGTGGGGCGCGCGCGGTGTTCGGCATGCCTGAAGCCGCCAATACCGGCGGTGCGGCCTGCCGTGCGCCGCAGCTCTGAGTCGGGGCGCACTGGATACCGCTATGGCAAGAAAAAACCCGCGGCAACCGCGGGTTCAAGTCCCTGCCCGCAGGATCGGGCTCGGAGGAGACAACCACAGGAAAAGCCGTGGCGTCAGTCAGGTCAGGCTGTATTTGACGACCTGTTCTTCGACGCCGACAAAACGTACCAGCTGGCGCAGGCCGCTGGCATATTCCTTGATGTGGTGCCCGTCAGGCGTATCGGGCAATCGGTAGTAGATCGGAGCCTTGTTGCGCAGCGGCGCCAGCAGGCCGGGCAGGCGTTCGCCGCCATCGGCTTCCCAGGCGACGTCGCGCTCTTCGGCAAGCATGGGTTTTCCGGTCATGGGCATACTCCAGATTCGGTGCATGGTGCGGCCGGGGACGGTTTCTTCTTGCTCGCACAGGGTTTCAATGTATGGAATGTATGGCAAGTAACGCAAAAATGCCATTCAGCATTATTTAATTCTGTCTGCCGAGAAATTTCGAAACTGCCAGATTTACCAAATATATGTCGGCGCTTGCAGATACAGATATTGCCGGATTGTGGCGATCCTTGCATCACGCCTTGCCGACAGCTTGGGGCACTGCGCTAACATAGCGCCAGTTTTTGCGGCCCGTGGCGCACCGGCACGACCGGCACTCCCGCCGCATGGCACTTCGCAACCATCAACCGCCCCGGCGGGCCACCGCCCAGACGCATGTCGACCCAGCACGCCTTGTTGATTTCCCTGCTTGAAAAGCCGTCGTCCGGTTATGACCTGGCGCGCCGGTTCGATCGCTCCATCGGCTATTTCTGGCATGCGACCCACCAGCAGATCTACCGTGAGCTGGGGCGCATGGCCGACAGCGGCTGGATCGCGGCCGACGAGAGCGAGACCACGGAAAACGAAGGCGCCGCCGACCGCAAGAACCGCAAGAAGGTCTACCGGGTGCTGCCGGCCGGGCGCGAAGAACTGGTGCGCTGGGTGCTGACGCCCGGGGCCGGCCTCGACCAGCGCGAGGAAATCCTGGTCAAGCTGCGTGCCGATGCCGCGATCGGGCCGCTCGGCCTTGGGGATGAAATGCGCCGGCTGATCGCGCTCCACCAGGCGCGGCTCGAGACCTACCTGGCGATCGAGCGCAAGGATTTCTCCGCGCCCGACATGGACCGCGCGCAGCAGTTGCGCTATACGCTGCTGCGGCGGGGCATCCGCTTCGAGCAGGACTGGGTTGCCTGGGGCGAAGACCTGCTGCCGCTGCTGGAGCGCCCGCCGGCGTAGCGCGCAGTGCGCCAGAGCAAAACGCCGGCCCAGGCGACTGCCTTGCCGGCGTTTTTTGTTGTGGCCTGGTCAGGCTCAGGCCACGTCGACCGCGCGGGCACCCGCCTGGCTGGCTTCGCCCAACCCCAGGCGCCTGCGCGCCAGCGCATATTCCTCGGCAAAGCGCCGCACCAAATCGCCCGCCGGCACCACGCGCTTGATCGCGCCCACGCCCTGGCCGGCACCCCAGATATCCTTCCACGCCTTCACGCTGGTCGAGCCGAAGTTCATCTTGGACGGATCGGACTGCGGCAGCGCCTCCGGGTCCAGGCCCGCGCGCTCAATGCTGCCGCGCAGGTAGTTGCCGTGCACGCCGGTAAAGAGGTTGGAGTAGACGATGTCGCCGGCGCTGCTGTCGACGATCATCTGCTTGTAGCCGTCCTGCGCGTTGGCTTCCTGCGTGGCGATGAAGGCCGAGCCGATGTAGGCCAGGTCGGCGCCCGCGGCCTGCGCGGCCAGGATGGCGTCGCCACTGGAGATCGCACCCGACAGCAGCAGCGGGCCGTCGAACCATTCGCGGATCTCGTGCAGCAGCGCGAACGGCGAAAGCGTGCCGGCGTGGCCGCCGGCGCCGGCAGCTACCGCCACCAGCCCGTCGGCGCCTTTCTCGATGGCCTTGCGCGCGAAGGTGTTGTTGATCACGTCGTGCAGCACGATGCCGCCGTACGAATGCACCGCGTCATTGACTTCCTTGCGCGCGCCCAGCGAGGTGATCACGATCGGCACCTTGTAGCGCACGCACAGCTCCAGGTCATGCTCGAGCCGGTCGTTGGACTTGTGCACGATCTGGTTGACCGCGAACGGTGCCGCCGGACGGTCCGGATGCCTGGCGTCGTGCTCGGCCAGTTCGGTGGTGATGCGGTCCAGCCATTCTTCCAGCTTGGGCGCCGGGCGCGCGTTCAGCGCCGGGAACGAGCCCACCACGCCGGCCTTGCATTGGGCAATCACCAGGTCGGGGTTGGAGATGATGAACAGCGGCGAGCAGACCACCGGCAGCGACAGCCGGTTCTGCAGCAGGGCGGGGAGGGTCATGGGTGAGTCTCCTGGGTAGTACGGTGAGGCAAATAAGAATCTGACGGGCGCGGGCGGCAGCCTGGCCGCTTACGCGGCACCGGTCAGCACGTCCTTCTGGCTGGCCAGGCGCGCGCCCATGGCGGCGGCCAGCGCCTCCAGTCCGGAGCGCGGGCGCACCATCACCTCGAATTCGGCAATATGGCCGGCATCGTTGAAGCGGATCATGTCGATGCCCTTGAGCGCCTTGCCATCGACCGTGGCGCTGAATTCGAGCACCACGCTGTGGCCGTCCTCGCTGACAAAGCTGCGGTGGTAGCGGAAATCGCGGAACACCTGGTTCACCGTGGTCAATACCAGCGCGATCGCGGCACGGCCGGGGTAGGCCGTATGTGCGACCGGCGAGCGGAATACGACTTCGTCGGCGACGATGGCGTCGAGCCCGGCCATCGAATTGGTGGCAATCAACTGGTGCCAGGTGTCGAGCGAGGCCTGCGCTGCGGGAATCAGCTGGGTGGTGGTCACTGCGGTCTCCTTGGACGGTGCGGCGTGCGCCGGCTACCTTGTGCGCTCGTTTGTGTTCTGATTTTATGCAACCAGTTGCATAGTGAGTCGAAAGGTAGCACGCACTGCGGCACTGCGCAAGCCGGCTTTGGCCCCGCGCCGTGCCGGGGCGCCTCGCAGTGACGTGTTGACTACAATAGGCAGCATCGCCCGGTGGAATCCCTCCCGCACCCACTAGCCACCGGCAGGAGAAGTCAGTGATCATTAAGTCGACCGCGCACCAACCCGGCCAGGCGGCGCTGTTCGATGCCGACCTCGCCGCATGGCGCGCCCATCCCGAGCGTGCCTTCGATGGCTGGCTGGCGCGGCACGGCTTCCGCCACGGCACCAGCGTGGTGTACCGCGCGATGTGGGGCAAATTGCTGCGCTGGTCGGCCGAGCGCGGGCTGCCGCCGCTGAGCTGGTCGGCGGAGCAGATCGGCGAATTCCTGGATGCCCAGCAGCTGCACAAGTCGCACCGCTACCGCTATGCGCGGCTGATCGAACGAGTGTTCCACCATCTCTCCCAGTTGCGCGAGGGCATGCACAACCCGGGAAGCCAGGCGGTACGCGCGCACCTCGCCGAGGGCGAGAACGACCCCACTGCCTTCCTGCTGCCGGGCGAGCGCGACCTGCTGGTGGCCCGCATCCTCGGCCCGGCCGGCGTGCCGCCGACGGTGGAGGAATGCCGTGCGGCATCGCCGACGCAATGGAAGCGCGCGCGCGATACCGCCTTGCTGGCGGTGTTGCTGGGTGGCGGGCTGAAGGTAGGCGAAGCGCGCGCGCTGCGCCTGGAGGCCATCGACGATGGCGCCCCGGGCCGGATGGCGCTGCGCATGGTGCGTCCCGACAATGGCCGCGCCTATACCGCGCCGCTGTTCGCGCTGGCGCATGCCCCGCTGCGGGCGTGGCTGGCACTGCGCGAGGCGTCGGGCACGCTCGGCAGCCTGCTGTTCCCGGCCATGCCGGCGGGCCGGCCGATGCACGCGGCTTCGGTCTACCGGCGCGTGGAAATCCTGCTCGACGAAGCCGGCGTGCTAGCCGGCCGCCATGAGCGGGCCTCTCCGCAGACCCTGCGCAATACCTGCGCCGCCATGCATTTCGAGGCCGGCGCGACGCCGGCCGAGGTGGCGCAATGCCTGGGCATGCGTGACCTGGAATCGGGCTGGCGGCTGCGCGGCGCGTACGAGGCGTGGCAGGCACGGGCGGGATTGGTGGCCCAGGCGAGCGACAGACAGCCCTGAGGCCGCGCCGTCATGCTTGTAACTGTGTGTGCCAGCTGACCGGTTGCGGCTGACTCATCGTGGATAATAGGCGACACTACCGCCTGCGCGGGCTCAAATGTGCGGCATCAGGCATTGCACGATGGCGCTTGAGACTCGCCGCCCCGAATCGAAATCCGACGCTTATTTCCCATGCCCGAAACCCTGCTCCTTACCGGCGCCACCGGCTATATCGCCTCGCATACCTGGGTCGCGCTGCTCAATGCCGGCTACCACGTGATCGGACTGGATAATCTGTGCAACAGCAGCCCCGTGGTGATCGAGCGGCTCGCCACCATTACCGGCAAGACCCCGCATTTTGTCGAAGGCGACGTGCGTGACCGCGCCTTGCTGGACCGGCTTTTTGCCGAACACCGCATCAGCGGGGTGATTCATTTTGCCGCGCTCAAGGCAGTGGGCGAATCCGTGAGCCAGCCGCTGCAGTATTACAGCAACAACATTGACGGCCTGCTGACGGTCTGCGCCGCCATGGGTGCGGCCGGGGTGAAACAACTGGTGTTCAGTTCCTCGGCCACGGTTTATGGCAATCCCCACACTGTGCCGATTCTTGAGGATTTCCCGCTGTCGGCGACCAATCCGTATGGCCAGACCAAGTTGATGGGCGAGCAAATCCTGCGCGACCTGGAAAAATCGGACCCGGCATGGCGCATTGCCTACTTGCGCTATTTCAATCCGGTCGGCGCGCACGAAAGCGGGCTGATCGGCGAAGATCCGCGCGGAATTCCGAATAACCTGATGCCTTACGTGGCGCAGGTGGCCAGCGGGCGCCGCGAGAAACTGATGGTATTCGGCGGCGACTACCCCACGCCTGACGGTACCGGCGTGCGCGACTATATCCACGTCTGCGACCTCGCCGACGGCCACCTGGCGGCGCTGGTCTACCTGCGCGACCACGGGCGCGGCATGACCGTGAACCTGGGCACCGGCCGCGGCTACAGCGTGCTGGAAGTGGTCGAGGCCTACCAGCGAGCCAGTGGCCGACCGGTGCCGCATGAGATCGTGGCGCGCCGCCCGGGCGATATCGCCTCTTGCTATGCCGATCCCGCGCTGGCCAGCCAGCTGCTGGGATGGCGCGCGCAGCACGGCATCGATCGCATGTGCCAGGACTCGTGGCGCTGGCAGTCGATGAACCCGCGCGGGTTCGACGCCTGAGCGGCAACTTCCGGCAAAACACACCAAACAAAAACGCCACGGCTTGCACCGTGGCGTTTTGCCATGCGCCGGAGTCGCGCTTCAGCGAATCAGGAAATCCTCGACGGTCTTGCCCTGGGCCAGTGCCTGGGTCAGCCAGCCCGGACGCTTGCCGCGGCCGGTCCAGGTATTGCCGGCACTGTCGCGATAGCGCACCGGCACCTTGCGATTGACCGCCTTCTTGCCGGCCGGCGCTTTCGCGCCAAAACCCAGGTCTTCCGCGGTCAGGCCATATTGCTCGATTTTCTCGCGAATATCCGAGATCACCGAAGCCTGTTCACGTGCCTTGATTTCCTCGGCTTGCTTCTGCAGTTCATTGATTTTCTGAACGATTTCCTGATAAGTCGACATTGCGTCCTCGGTTTCCGGTGGGGTGATATGCGTGGGTATCTGCACAGCGGGGTGTCGCGCAATGCTGCGCAGTGCTGAGCTGTCGGTGTACTGAAATGCTGAAAACAATTATAACGGGGCAACCGGCGGCTGCAAATGCCGGGGCTCTATTCGGGCATGGTTTTTACGAAAATTCTTGCTGCCGATATTGCAGTGAACTTTCGTGAACCATTCCGGTCACTCTGCCGCATTTGAACCCGGATCGCCGCGGCGCACTTCGTCCGACCGCCGACCCGGTACATAAATCATCCTGACCGGCCGATCCGCTCAAATCGGCGCCGGCCCCGGCCCCGGCCGCGCCGGCGCCGATGGAAATCCAATAGCCATAATCGGCGGCCGCTCCGGTGAATAAAGCGTCTGTTTACATGCCGCGCCAAGCGGCGTGCCGTATATCCGACATCCAGGTTAATTTCCGCCCATTTGGCCACGCGGCCGGGCGCCGTTGCTCAAGTACCGGATGGGGCGCGCCGTTATCCGGGCAGGGCTGATCAAGCGGGTGTCTGGTCTTGCCGTAACGAGGCCAGGGGTGTACCTCGCGGAATGCTTACGTTTTCCTTTCGACAATGTCTCTCCACAACAATATCCGGATCAAGACCCTGTTGCTCGCGCCCGGCAGCGGTCGCTGCCGGCAGCAACCATGACTGGAGTGCGTTCTAAACCGGTGTTCCCGGCAGGGGACCCCCGTATTGTGTTGTTCACACGGCGACCGCAAGATGCCATGATGCGAGGTTTGGCCCGCGTCGGGTTTGTCTTCGCGCATTTTCTTCATCACCGCGCAGCCCAATGATTGCCCTGAGTACCGTCCTGTTGCTGCTCGCCGCCCTGCTGGGCGTGGCCGCCGTCCTCGGCGCCCGCGCCGGGCGTGCGGACGAGGGCGCCGGAAGCCGGTCGCTGCGCACGCTGACATTGTCGGCGGCGCTGATGTCGCAGCTGGCCGTCAGCCTGCCCGTGGTGGTGGTGGTGCTGTCGGGCAGCGTCCCGGCGGCCAACGACACCGCCCAGATGGCCGCCAGCTTCGCCACCGCCGCGGCTGCCACCACCGGCGGAAAGCTGCTGCTGCAGTGGCTGCGCCAGGGCGCGCGCCTGTGGCGCGGCGCGGCAGTGCTGGCGGTGGTCGCCGGCGCCGGCATGGTGGCCGCGGCCGGCACCCACCTGGGCCGGGCCTGCGGCGCCGGTGCACCCTCGGCGCGCGCCTGCATCGACGCGGCTGGCCTGCCGCATCCCGCCTGGCTGGCAGGTGGTCTGACCGCGCTGTGCGCGCTGATGTTCGCACTGCACCGGGCGCAGTCGCACGGCTGGATCCCGGTATCGCGCATCGAGACCAGCCCCGCGGAGGATCTTGCCGACGATGCCGCCGCCCCGGCGCGCGGCGCTGAACCGCGGCTGGTGCGGCGCGGCGCCCGCATTCCCGGCCGGCTTACGGTGCGCGCCACCGCGCGCGGGCAGGGTACGGTGGGCGAGTACAGCGTCGCCACCGTGATGCCCGACCGAGTCGCGTTCGGCCGCTGGGTGGACCAGGCCATGGCCCAGGCGCGGCTGGCCGATACCGGCTGCGCCGTGCTGCTGATCCATATTGCCGACTACCGCGAGGTCGACGAAGTCTTCGAGATCCGCGCCGACGATATCCTGGCGCAGGATGCGGGCGCGCTCGCGCAGGCCGTGCTGGAGCCGCACGATTTCCTCGCCCGGCTGGCGCGCGACGAGTTCGCCGTCGGCGTGCCCGAGCTGGTGCACCACGGCCGCGCGCAGGAGCTGGGCTCGCGCGTGCTGGGTTCGCTGGCCGAGTTCATTGCCGCGCGCGGGCTGCAGATGCAGATCGGCGTCAATATCGGCATCGCCATCTATCCGCGCGATGCGCAGACCTCCGAGGCGCTGATGCAGGCCGCGCGTGTGAGCCTGGCCGAGGCGCGCGAAAGCGGCTCGAACCAGGTGCGCCTGTTCAACAGCGCCGCCGGCGAGCGCGCCCGCCGCACCCGCGTGATCCGCCGCGACCTGTGGCTGGCGATCCAGGACGATGCGCTGTCGCTGCAGTTCCAGCCCAAGTACGACGCCCGCCGCGGCACGCTGGTGGGCGCAGAGGCGCTGTGCCGCTGGCGCCATCCCGCGCTGGGGCAGGTCAGCCCGGCCGAGTTCATCGCCGTGGCCGAGCAGTCCGGCCAGATCGACAAGCTCGACGACTGGGTGCTGACCAGCGTCTGCCGCCAGGTGCGCCAGTGGCAGGACGCCGGACTGCCGACCGTGCCGGTGGCGATCAATGTGTCGGGGCTGCGCTTTGCCAGCCGCAATTTCCCGCAGTACCTGCTCGAACAGATCCACCAGCACGACATCCCGCCATCGGCGATCACGCTGGAGATCACCGAAACTGCCGCCATGAAGGACATCGGCAAGTCGCTGGAGACGCTGGCCGAGCTGCAGTCGCTCGGCATCCAGGTGGCGCTGGACGACTTTGGCAGCGGCTATTCGAGCCTGGGCTACCTCAAGCGCCTGCGCGTGGGCACGCTCAAGATCGACCGCACGCTGATCGGCGGGCTCGACTCCGATGCGCAGGGCCGCGCCATCGTCGGCTCGATGGTGGCACTGGCGCACGAGCTGCGCATGAAGGTGGTGGCCGAAGGCGTCGAGTCGGCCTCGCAGCTGGGGATCCTCAACGAGATGGGCTGCGACGAGGTGCAGGGCTACCTGCTGTCGCTGCCGCTCGATGCGGCGGGGTTTGCCGACGCGCTGCGTGGCCGGCAGCAAGCCTGAGCGCCGCACGCAGGAACACCAAGGCGAAAGCACGCCAAAGGCGCTAAAGCGTGGCGCCTGGCATGCCGATATCCACGCTGGCAGGGCCCGCGCGCTTGCGGTGCGGCCTTGCGCCGGCCTGTCCGTCGCCGGCCGCGCCACCGGCGCCAAGCACCTGCTTCAGCATTCGGCGGATCAACCGAGCCCTGCCAACGGAGGCGCCAATGTCATTGCCCAGCATCCTCGTCGTCGACGATTCCCCCTCGCTACGCCGCATGATCGGCGCATGCCTGCGTGCCGGCGGATTCGACGTCACCGAGGCCGCCGACGGCGAACAGGCACACGCGCTGGCCGAGGCCGCTGCTGCGGATGATGCCGCGGATCATGTCGCATTCGGCATGCTGGTCACCGACCAGGTCATGCCCGGCATGGACGGCCTGACCCTGATTCGCCGCCTGCGCGCCAGCGCGCGCTATGCCGCCATCCCCATCCTGATGCTGACCACCGAGCATGACGGCAGCATCCGCGAGCAGGCCCGCGCCGCGGGCGCCTCGGGCTTCCTGCCCAAGCCCTTCGATCCCGATGCACTGATGCACGCCGTGGCGGAGCTGCTGGCGCCGCCGCACCCCTCGTCGGAGGGGTAGGGAAGAGACAGCGTCGGCCTTCAGTCCCCCCGTTTGCCGCCGTAAACACTGGTGGGCGGAATCACGCCCCGGCGCGTTGCGCCAGGAAACCGGCATGACCAGACATGAGGGGCTGACGATGCGGCATATCGACAAGGCAAACGGCGCCGCAGGCGCGAATGAAGGCGCTGGCGAGGAATTCCTGGCCTTCACGCTGGGCCGCGAAGAGTACGGCATCGATATCCTGAAGGTCCAGGAAATCCGCGGCTACGAGTCGGTCACCCAGCTTGCCAATGCGCCCGACTACATCAAGGGCGTGATCAACCTGCGCGGCATCATCGTGCCGATCATCGACCTGCGCATCAAGTTCCGCCAGGCCAACGTCAGCTATGACCAGTACACCGTGGTCATCATCGTCGATCTCAACGAGCGCACCACCGGCATCGTCGTCGACGGTGTCTCTGACGTGCTGACGCTGACGCCCGCGCAGATCAGGTCCACGCCGCATTTCTCCGGCGAGCTGGCTACCGGCTACATCCGTGGCCTTGGCTCGGTCGAACAGCGCATGCTGATCCTGGTCGATATCGAGAAGCTGCTCGATACCGAAGAACTGGCCGCGCTCGACGCCGTGGCCTGACCTCTGCCACACCTGCCTTTTCGCCCCCGCCGTCCGGCTGGCTTACCACGCTTGCCGGATCGTACCGCCCGGAATTGCGCCATGCCTGGCAGCCATGGTTTCCCGGGCAAGCAGTATTGATGTCATCCATGCGAAACAACCAACCCGTTACGCAACGCGAATACCAGCTCTCACCATCGGACTACCTGATCTCGCGCACGGACCTCAAGGGCCGTATCACCTTCGCCAACCGCACCTTTATCGAGGCCAGCGGCTATGCGGCGGAGGAACTGCTGGGCGCGCCGCACAACCTGGTGCGCCACCCCGACATGCCGCCCGAGGCGTTTGCCGACCTGTGGCAAAACCTGGAAGCCGGCCGCACCTGGATGGGCGTGGTCAAGAACCGCCGCAAGAACGGCGACTTCTACTGGGTCAATGCCACCGTGACGCCGACGCGCGTCGATGGGCGCGTGGTCGGCTATACCTCGGTGCGTTCGATGCCCTCGCGCGAGCAGGTTGAAGCCGCCGGTGCGCTGTATGCGCGCTTCCGCGCGGGACGCGCCGCGGGGCTGGCGATCCGCGAAGGCGCCGTGGTGCGCACCGGCATCGCTGGTTTCGCCCGGCGTGCGCTGCGCATGAACCTGAAGCGCCGCATCCTGTGGGCGCAGGCGGGCGGGCTGGTGTGGTTCCTGGCGGCGCTGGCGGCGGTCGAGATCCTGGACCCGGCGGGCGCCGCGACGCTGCGCCCGTGGCTGTGGGGCGGTTTCGCGCTGGCGCTGGCGACCTCGTTCGCGGCCGGCACCATGTTGTTGGCGCGCGTGCACCGGCCGGTGGGCGACATGCTGGACTTTGCGCTGCGCCTGGGCGCGGGCGACCTGACCACGCGCTTCGAGCATCGCGGCGGCGACGAGATCGGCGCGCTGGCGCAGGCGATGCAGACCATGCAGCGCAGCCTGCTGTCGGTCGTGCATGAAATCCAGGAAGGCATGGCCAGCATTTCCACCGCGACGCGCCAGGTCGCGGCTGGCAACAACGACCTGTCGCAGCGCACCGAGCAGCAGGCGGCGTCGCTGGAAGAGACTGCTTCCAGCATGGAAGAGCTGACCAGCACGGTGCGTCAGAACGCCGACAACGCGCGCCAGGCGAGCGGGCTGGCGGCCAATGCGTCGGAAACCGCGCTGCGCGGCGGCGAGGTGGTGGGCCGCGTGGTGCAGACCATGGACGAGATCAACGATGCGTCGAGGAAGATCGTCGACATCATCGGCGTGATCGAAGGCATTGCCTTCCAGACCAACATCCTGGCGCTGAACGCCGCGGTGGAAGCCGCGCGCGCCGGCGAGCAGGGCCGCGGCTTTGCGGTGGTCGCGGGCGAGGTGCGCAGCCTGGCGCAGCGCAGCGCCAATGCGGCCAAGGAGATCAAGGGCCTGATCGGCGATACCGTCGAGCGTGTCGACAACGGCTCGGCGCTGGTGGGCCAGGCCGGCAAGACCATGGACGAGATCGTGCAGGCGGTGAAGTCCGTGACCGACATCATGGGCGAGATCAGCGCGGCGTCAGCCGAGCAGAGTGCCGGCATCGAGCAGGTCAACCAGGCCGTGGCGCAGATGGACGAAGGCACGCAGCAGAACGCCGCGCTGGTGGAACAGGCGGCAGCGGCGGCGGGCTCGCTGGAAGAGCAGGCGCTGCGGCTGCGCGATGCCGTCGCCACCTTCCGCGTCAGCATGCAGGCCGAAGTCCGTCCGCAACGCCTGCCGGCCGCGCAGCGCGAAGCGGCGGCACGGTCCCGGGCACAGGCTTAGTACGAAGCTATCAGTAACAAGGGGGAGTTGCTATGCAGTGGTTCAATCAATTGCGCGTCACGACCAGGCTCGTTGCCGGATTCCTGGTTGTCGCGGTGATCGGCGCCGTCATGGGCCTGTTGGGCGTCGTCAACATGGGGCGCATGGCCGACTGGACCGGCAAGATCTATCACGGCGATCTGCAGGCCCTGAAAGCCGTGCAGGATGCCAACATCAACCTGGTCTACGCCAGCCGCGCGCAGATCGGCCTGCTCTCGGCGTCGACCATGGGCGAGCGCGCCGCCGAGAAGGAGCAGATCGCCAAGTCGCTGGGCGTGATGGACGAGCGCATCCGCCAGGTGTCCAAGGCCTTCGAGCAGGCGGAAGGCAAGGCGCTGGTCAAGCAGTACCACGACCTGGCGCCTGCCTTCCGCGCGCGCATGGAAAAGTACGTCGAGCTGGTCAGCAAGCAGCCGCTGGATACCTCGCAGTTCGAGAGCCAGGTGTTCACCGAGAGCGCCGACCTGCTCAAGGACAGCCATGCGCTGGAGGCCGTGATGGCCAGGATGGTCAAGCGCCGCGACGACCGCGCCCGCGGCAACATGGAAGAGGCGCAAAGCGTGTATGACGCGACGCGGCTGTGGATGCTGGGCCTGGTGCTGGGCGGCCTGGCGCTGTCGGTGCTGCTGGGCGTTCTCCTGGCGCGCGGGCTGTCGCACCAGCTCGGCGGCGAGCCGGGCTACGCGGCCGAGATCGCGAAGCGCATCGCCGACGGCAACTTCTCCGTGCCGGTGGCCACGCGCGCCGGCGACAAGAGCAGCCTGGTCTATGCCATGCAGCAGATGCAGCAGCAGCTGTCGCACATGGTCCGCGACTTCAAGGAATCGGCCGAATCGATCGGCACCGCCTCGCGCGAAATCGCGGCCGGCAACAACGACCTGTCGCAGCGCACCGAGCAGCAGGCCGCGTCGCTGGAAGAGACCGCTTCCAGCATGGAAGAGCTGACCAGCACGGTGCGCCAGAACGCCGACAACGCGCGCCAGGCCAGCGGGCTGGCGGCCAATGCGTCGGAAACCGCGCTGCGCGGCGGCGAGGTGGTGGGCCGCGTGGTGCAGACCATGGACGAGATCAACGATGCGTCGAGGAAGATCGTCGACATCATCGGCGTGATCGAAGGCATTGCCTTCCAGACCAACATCCTGGCGCTGAACGCCGCGGTGGAAGCCGCGCGCGCCGGCGAGCAGGGCCGCGGCTTTGCGGTGGTCGCGGGCGAGGTGCGCAGCCTGGCGCAGCGCAGCGCCAATGCGGCCAAGGAGATCAAGGGCCTGATCGGCGATACCGTCGAGCGTGTCGACAACGGCTCGGCGCTGGTGGGCCAGGCCGGCAAGACCATGGACGAGATCGTGCAGGCGGTGAAGCGCGTGACCGACATCATGGGCGAGATCTCAGCGGCCTCGGCCGAGCAAAGCTCGGGCATCGAGCAGGTCAACCAGGCCGTGGCGCAGATGGACGAGGTGACGCAGCAGAACGCGGCGTTGGTCGAGCAGGCCGCGGCCGCTGCCGGCGCGCTGGAAGAGCAGGCCGGCCGCCTGCAGGGCGCGGTGGCGATGTTCCGCCTGGCGGCGGGCGATGCGCAGGCATCGTTCTCGTTGCCTGCCTCCCAGTCGGCATCGGCCGCTGTGCCGGGCAAGGTGGCGGCGAAGGTGCGCACGCTGGCGGCCACGAGGCGCGCGGCGCCAGCCGTTACGGCGAGGGCAATGGCAGCAGCACCGGCAGCGGCATCCAGCGCAGCCGGCGCGCCGCACGCCGCCGAGCCGGCGCAGCCGGTTACCACCGCACGCACGCCGCGCCCCGCGCTGGCCGGCGCCGACAACGGCGACTGGAGCGCGTTCTGATCCACCGGCGCTTTCCACCGGAACCACGGGCCGCGGCGCGGCCCGGGATGGCAATGCTATGACGAGCGAGATCACCCTGGCCCTGCCGCCGGATGACGCGGCCAGGCTGCGCAAGGAATTCGACCAGTTCATCGGCGTCTCGACCGGCCTGGACCGCGAGTTCCTGCCGCCCGAGTTCAACGACTTCCTGCGCGCCAGGCTGCTGCAGCACGATGGCCCGCTGACCGAGCGCGCCGTGAACCGGCTGTTGTCCGGCGGCGAGTACGGCTGGGCCCGGCGCGTGTTCGACAAGCAGTTGCCCAACGCGCTGGCGGCGCTGATGCGCGACGCGCAGCGCTTCGGCTTTGGCCTCGCGGTGCAGCCGGACTGGACGGCGGCGCAACGCCTTGCGCATGCGCGCGAATGGGCCGCGAAGGTGCTGACCGAATGCGGGGCCGATGTCGCCTTCACCGAAGCGCTGGCGACCCAGGTCGCGGCCTCGGCCGAAGACGTGCGCGCGCTCGAGGAGCGCATGCGCACGCCGGCATGGCGGCTGGCTGAAAGCCTGCGCCAGCGCGCCTATGACCTGATGTACGCGCTGCAGACCGAAGCCAACGAGGCCACGGGCCGTGCCCGCGTCGGCGAGCTGCGCGGCATGCTGGGCCTGGCGCTCGAGTATGGCTCGGTGCAGCCGGAAGAAGCCGCGCGCGTGCTCGAGCAGGTGGAGCGGTCACGCCCCGCGTTGTTCCGCGACGCGCCCGACGATGTCTATGCGCGCCTCGCGGCGTGGCTGCGGCGCATGTTCGGCGGCTGAACGCGCGCGTGCCGGGCAGTGGATTTCGGACATGCCGTTTTCGGACAGGGCAGGGCAAGCCGCAGGCGCAAAGATCACTCCGCACGCACTTCGTCAATAGTGGAATCCAGCAGGCATCCGGACAGCAGTCTGGCGCGTTTGGTTGCTATGACGATTGCGTTACTGCGTTGATCGAAATCAAGTGACAGTTCCGTGAAATGTAACAAACTGCGCCAAGTCATGTATGTTTCGTACGACATTTGCATTCCCCCCGCGTAAGTAGGGATTGGCATTGCGGGCAGATTGCCGATATAAACGTACCAGTCTCACTTACACTCTGTAACAGTTGTAACGGGTCTGATAACAGTGTGACACGGGCGCAGTTCCTTTAAGTCGTACGTTGTACCCGCCCAGCCGCAAGCAAACGATCTGGTCGCCGGAGCCCCTCGGGCCCGGTAAGCGCCGGACAAGCGGCAACGGTGGGTTTTTGGTAGCGGGGAAAAATTGGAAAGCAGTGAAGTTCTCCAGGAGATCAGGGAGGTTAACCTCGCCTATCTGCTGCTCGCGCAAAGACTGGTGCGCGAAAACCAGGTCGAAGCCATGTTCCGGCTCGGGGTCAGCAAGGAAATCGCGGATATCCTCGGCAAGCTGACTTCGGCGCAACTCGTCAAGCTCGCGGCATCCAACATGGTGCTGTGCAGGTTCCGCTTCGACGACCATGCGCTTCTGTCCACGCTCACCCACACGGCCAAGAGCCATGACATGCAGCAGATCCACGCCGCGATCCTGCTTGCTCGTCAGCCGGTGGAGTCACTCAATTGACCGCGCTGCTGAAGGCCGAGCCGAACCGGAGTTTCACGGCCACCTCCACAGCCACCCGCAAGAGCGTTCTCCAGGATGCCAACCAGACCCAGCTCGCCATCGAGCTGATCGGCCTGGGTGCGCGCCTGCAGGTGCTTGAAGCCGAGACCACGCTGTCGCGCGACCGGCTCATCCGCTTATACAAGGAACTGCGCGGGGTCTCGCCTCCCAAGGGCATGCTGCCCTTCTCGACGGACTGGTTCACCACCTGGCTGCCGAATATCCACTCGTCGCTGTTCTTCTCTGCCTACCAGTTCATGGTGCGGGAAGGCGAGACCGTGGGCATCCGCGCCGTGGTGGCGGCCTATCGCCTGTACCTCGAGCACGTTTCGCTGCTCTGCGGTGAAATTGTCTTAAGTTTCACGCGTGCCTGGACGTTAGTACGGTTCTTCGAGAGCAATATGCTGCAGCTGTCCCGCTGCACGTGTTGCGGCGGACAGTTCGTCACCCACGCGTACGAGCCGCACGCGAACTTCGTGTGCAGCCTGTGCCGTCCGCCCTCGCGCGCAGGGAAAGTGAAAAAGCTCTCGAAAGACGCCGCCGCCGTGCAGACCAACGCCTGATCCTGGTTCAGGTCCGCCGGCCGGCAAGCTTGCAGCGCTGGCGGACGGACCACTCCCCGTTCGCCCGTGCGCGGGCCATTGTGCGTGACTGACGCGCGTTTTTTGACGGGGATCCCATCGTGCTAGTAGTTCTTGGCTATGTCGTCGTGGTTGTCGCGGTGCTTGGCGGTTACGCCATGACCGGCGGCCACATGGGCGCGCTATATCAACCGGCGGAATTCGTGATCATCGGCGGCGCCGCCTTCGGTGCCTTCATCGCCACCAACACCACCAAGGCCATCAAGGCCACCGCCCGCGCCCTGCCGGGCCTGTTCAAAGGCTCCAAGTACAAGAAGGAGCTGTACCTCGACGTCATGTCGCTGCTGTACGTGCTGCTGTCCAAGGCACGCCGCGAGGGCATCCTGTTCCTGGAAAAGGAAATCGCGGATCCCGCCTCCAGCAGCGTCTTCAGCCAGTATCCGCGCATCCTGTCGGATCCGGTGGTGATGGAATTCCTCACCGACTACCTGCGCATGATGGTCAACGGCAACATGAACGCCTTCGAGATCGAGGCCCTGATGGACCACGAGATCGAGACCTTCCGCCACGAGGCCGAGATTCCCGCCCATGCGCTGTCGCGCGTCGGCGATGCGCTGCCCGCCTTCGGCATCGTCGCCGCGGTGATGGGCGTGGTGCACGCGCTGGCTTCGGCCGACCTGCCGCCGGCGGAGCTGGGCGCGCTGATCGCGCACGCCATGGTCGGCACCTTCCTGGGCATCCTGCTGGCCTACGGCTTTATCTCGCCGCTGGCCGCGCGCATCGAGCTGCAGGTGTCCGAGAACGTCAAGGTCTACGAGTGCATCAAGGTGGTGCTGCTCGCCTCCCTGAACGGCTACGCCCCGCTGGTCGCGGTGGAATTCGGCCGCAAGGTGCTGTACTCCACGGTGCGGCCGTCGTTCCTCGAGCTCGACGACCACGTGCGCGAAGTCAAGAGCCTGAACTGAGCACGGCAAGGCAGGAGGCACCCCCATGAGCAGCGCACATGACATGCGTCCGATCATCGTCCGCCGGGCGAAATCGCACGCCAGGCCGCACGGCAACCACAGCTGGAAGATCGCGTACGCCGACTTCATGACGGCGATGATGGCGCTGTTCCTGGTGCTGTGGCTGCTGTCCAGCGCCAACAAGAAGACGCTGGAAGGCATCGCGGAGTATTTCCGCATGCCGCTCAAGGCGGCCATCGTCGGCGGCGAGAAGAGCAGCCAGTCGCCCAGCGTGATCCCGGGCGGCGGCATGGACGTCATGCGCAAGGACGGCGAGGTCATGCGCGCGCGCGACAACGATCCGAGCGAGGAACAGCGCCGCAACGAACTGCAGGAAGGGCAGCGCCTGCGCGCGCTCAAGCAGCGCCTGGAGCAGATCATCGAGAACAACCCGGTGCTGCGCCAGTTCCGCCCGCAGCTGCTGCTCGACATCACCAGCGAAGGCCTGCGCATCCAGATCCTCGATACGCAGAACCGGCCGATGTTCCGCACCGGCAGCGCCGCCGTCGAAAGCTATATGCGCACCATCCTGCGCGAGATCGGCCCGGTGCTGAACGAGCTGCCGAACAAGGTCAGCCTGTCCGGCCATACCGATGCGGCCAACTATTCCAACGGCGAGCGCACCTACAGCAACTGGGAGCTGTCCAGCGACCGCGCCAATGCATCGCGCCGCGAGCTGATCGCGGGCGGCATGCAGGAGGGCAAGGTGCTGCGCGTGCTGGGCCTGGCCGCGACCATGCCGCTGGACAAGGGCGACCTGCTGGCGCCGGTGAACCGCCGCATCAGCATCGTGGTGCTCAACCAGAAGGCGCAGGCGCGCTTCGAGGCCGAGAACGCCAGCGCCGCCGAGGTCTCGGTGGCGGCGCAGGCCGGCAAGGTAGCGCAGGAGATGCAGGCCGGCCTGGCGGCCGCCTCCTCGGCAGCGCCTGCTTCGGCAGCGCAGGGCCGCAAGCCATGACGCAGCAAACAACCAGGCGCGGCCGCACCGGCGGCGCCCGCGCCTAGCGCAGCAACCTAGTGAGTCAGGACGCCATGTCTGTCGATATCGATATCACACAGTTTTACCAGACCTTCTTCGAAGAAGCGGAAGAACTGCTCGTGGAAATGGAGCAGCTGCTGCTCGGCCTGGACATCGAGTCTCCCGATCCGGAGCATCTGAACGCGATCTTCCGGGCGGCGCATTCGATCAAGGGCGGAGCGGCCACCTTCGGGTTCGCGGCGCTGACCGAGACCACTCACATCTTCGAGAACCTGCTGGACCGTACGCGCCGGCAGGAACTGGCGTTGACCAGGACCATCATCGACACCTTTCTGGAAACCAAGGACGTGTTGCAAGACCAGCTCAACGCCTACCGCAACGGCACCGAACCCGATCCGGAAACGCTGGCGCGCATCTGCGCCGTGCTGCAGCAGCTCGCGCAGGAAGCCGCCGGCCAGGCGGGCGCACCCGCGGCAGCGCCGGCCCCCGCGCCCGCTGCTGCTCCGGCCGCGGCTCCCGCTGCCGCGCCGGCTGCCGTAGCCGGCGGCGCGCTGAAGATCCGGCTGGTCAAGGTCTCCGCCAACGACCAGGCGCTGCTGCGCGAAGAGCTCGCCAACCTCGGCGAGATCACCGGCCAGCAGGAGGTCAACGGCGAACTGGTGGTGTGGCTCAACACCCAGTGCAGCGCCGACGACATCATCGCGGTGTGCTGCTTCGTGATCGACATGGACCAGATCGTGATCGAGGCCGCGACCGATGCAACGGCCGCGGCACCGGCACCTGCGCCAGTGGCCGCGCCGGCTCCGGCGCCGGTTGCGGCCGCGGCCGCCCCTGCCGTTGCTGCGCCTGCCGCACGCGAGAAGGAAAAGGAAAAGGCCAGGCCGGCCCCAGCCGCCGCGCACGGCGAAGGCTCGATCCGCGTCCCGACCGAGAAGGTCGACCAGATCATCAACCTGGTTGGCGAACTGGTGATCACCCAGTCGATGCTGGCGCAGACCGCGTCGTCGCTCGATCCAGTGCTGTTCGACCGCCTGTTCTCCGGCATGGGCCAGCTCGAGCGCAACGCGCGCGACCTGCAGGAAGCGGTGATGTCGATCCGCATGATGCCGATGGACTATGTGTTCTCGCGCTTCCCGCGCCTGGTGCGCGACCTCGCCAGCAAGCTCGGCAAGCAGATCGACCTGGTCACCTTCGGCAAGGCCACCGAGCTCGACAAGAGCCTGATCGAACGCATCATCGATCCGCTCACGCACCTGGTGCGCAACAGCCTCGACCACGGCATCGAGACCCCCGACAAGCGCGTCGCCGCTGGCAAGGATCCGACCGGCCAGCTGGTGCTGTCCGCGCAGCACCACGGCGGCAACATCGTAATCGAGGTCAGCGACGACGGCGGCGGCCTGAACCGCGAGCGCATCCTGGCCAAGGCAATCCAGAACGGCCTGCCGGTATCCGAGAACATCAGCGACGAGGAAGTCTGGCAGCTGATCTTCGCGCCGGGCTTCTCCACCGCCGAAGTCGTCACAGACGTCTCGGGCCGCGGCGTGGGCATGGACGTGGTCAAGCGCAACATCCAGGAGATGGGCGGCCATGTGCAGATCAGCTCGCGCCCGGGCCTGGGCACCACCATCCGCATCGTGCTGCCGCTGACGCTGGCGATCCTGGACGGCATGTCGGTCAAGGTCGGCGAAGAGACTTTCATCCTGCCGCTGAACTGCGTGATGGAATCGCTGCAGCCCAAGGCCGAGGACGTGCACACCGCCGCCAACTCCGACCGCGTCATGCACGTGCGCGGCGAATACCTGCCGCTGCTGGAAATGCATCGAGTCTTCAACGTTGCCGACGCGCTGCAGGAGCCGACGCAGGGCATTGCCGTGATCCTGCAGGCCGAGGGCAAACGCTTCGCGCTGCTGGTGGACCAGCTGATCGGCCAGCACCAGGTGGTGCTGAAGAACCTGGAAACCAACTACCGCAAGGTGCCGTGCATCTCGGCGGCGACCATCCTCGGCGACGGCAGCGTGGCGCTGATCGTCGATGTCGGCGCGCTGCAGCGCACCGGCGTTCGCCGGCAGGAGCCGTCGTTGGCCTCGTCGTTGGCTTCATCGTTGGCCTAATCAACCGACCCACTACAGGAAGAGAAAACACATCATGGCCGGCATCGGACACATCGATACCCCCGGAAGCGACGCTTCGGGCCAGGAGTTCCTGGTCTTCACGCTGGGCTCGGAGGAATACGGCATCGACATCCTCAAGGTGCAGGAGATCCGCAGCTACGAGACCGTCACGCGCATCTCGAGCGCGCCAGATTTCATCAAGGGCGTGACCAACCTGCGTGGGGTGATCGTGCCGATCGTCGACCTTCGCCTGAAGTTCCGCCTGGGCAACGTGCGCTACGACCACCAGACCGTGGTCATCATCCTCAACGTGGCCGGCCGCGTGGTCGGCATCGTGGTGGATGGCGTGTCGGACGTGCTGACGCTGACCGGCGACGCGATCAAGCCGGCGCCGGAGTTCGGCGTGTCGATCTCGACCGAGCACCTGACGGGTCTCGGCACCGTCGACGGGCGCATGCTGGTGCTGATCGATATCGAGAAGCTGATGACCAGCCCCGAAATGGCGCTGGTCGAGGCCGAGCTGGCCTGACGCCGGCGCCGCCGCAAACCTGAAACGCCAGCCATGACGCCGTTCCGCACTGCCGCCAGCGCTCCCGCCAGCCTCCAGGGCCTGGCGGGCGCAGTCTCCGCGCCGGCCGCCAACCCGCGGCGCGACGAGATGCGCGACTTCCTGCTGACCGAGCGCGACTTCGAGAAGATCCGCGCGCTGATCCACAAGCGCGCGGGCATCTCGCTGGGCAGCCACAAGCGCGAAATGGTCTACAGCCGCCTGGCGCGCCGCCTGCGCACGCTGCAGCTGGCTGACTTTGCCGCGTACCTGGCGATCCTGGAAGCGGATGACCGCTCGCCCGAGTGGGAGTTCTTCACCAACTCGCTGACGACCAACCTGACTTCGTTCTTCCGCGAATCGCACCATTTCCCGCTGCTGGCCGAGCATGCAAAGAAGATCGGCCGCCCGTACAGCGTGTGGTGCTCCGCGGCGTCCACCGGCGAAGAACCGTACTCGATCGCCATCACCCTGGCCGAGGCGCTGGGCGACCGCGCCGCCACCGTGCTGGCCACCGATATCGACACGCAGGTGCTGGCCAAGGCCCGCAGCGGCGTGTATTCGGCCGATCAGGTCGCGCGGCTGTCGCCCGAACGGCTCAAGCGCTTCTTCCTGAAGGGCACCGGCCCGCGCACGGGCTCGGTCAGGGTCAAGCCCGAGCTGGCCGCCACCATCACGTTCGATCCGCTCAACCTGCTCGCGCCCGATTGGGGTATCCGCGAGCAGTTCGATGCGATCTTCTGCCGCAACGTGATGATCTATTTCGACAAGCCGACGCAGGGACGCATCCTGGAGCGCTTCGTGCCGCTGCTCAAGCCGCACGGCCTGCTCTTCGCCGGCCACTCGGAGAACTTTTCCTACGTCACGCGCGCGTTCCAGCTGCGCGGCCAGACTGTCTACGAACTGGCGCCCGATGCCGCCAGGGCGGGAAGGCCCTGATGCGCACGCCCCAACTTCCCGAGGCGCTGGCCACGCGCACCTACTTCGACCGCGAGTTCGGCAAGCAGGCAGTCAAGCTGCTGCCCAACGAGTACTACGTGACGCGCGAGGACGTGGTGCTGACCACCGTGCTGGGTTCGTGCGTGGCCGCGTGCATCCGCGACGAGGTCGCCGGCGTCGGCGGCATGAACCACTTCATGCTGCCCGACGACGAAGGTGGCAACAGCGGCGCCAGCGGCGGCGCCGACCGCATGCTGTCGCCGTCGATGCGCTACGGCAGCTACGCGCTCGAAGTGCTGATCAACGAGCTGCTCAAGATGGGCGCGCGGCGCGAGCGGCTGGAGGCCAAGGTCTTCGGCGGCGGCGCGGTGCTGGCCAACATGACCACGCTGAACATCGGCGACCGCAACGCGGATTTCGTGCTGCGCTACCTCAAGGCCGAAGAGATCCGCGTCGCGGCGCAGGACCTGCGCGGCCCGCATGCGCGCCGCGTCAGCTATTTCCCGATCGGCGGGCTGGCGCTGGTGCGCCGCCTGACGCGGCAGGACGACGCGGTCTCGGTGGCGCGCGACGAGCGCGCGCTGGCCCGCGCCATCGCCACGTCGGCCAGGATCCCGGTGCGCGCGCCGGAGCGCGCCCCCGAACTGTTTGCGCGGCAGTCTTCCACGCGCCAGCTTCCCTGACCCAACCGAGCACGAATTCCTATGACTGCCGCCAAGATCAAGGTGCTCTGCGTGGACGATTCCGCGCTGATCCGCAGCCTGATGACGGAGATCATCAACAGCCAGCCCGACATGGAAGTGGTTGGCACCGCGCCCGACCCGCTGGTGGCGCGCGACCTGATCAAGCGCCTGAATCCGGACGTGCTGACGCTGGACGTCGAAATGCCGCGCATGGACGGCCTCGATTTCCTGGAGCGCCTGATGCGGCTGCGGCCGATGCCGGTGCTGATGGTGTCGTCGCTGACCGAGCGCGGTTCGGAAATCACCATGCGCGCGCTGGAACTGGGCGCGGTGGATTTCGTTACCAAGCCCAAGCTCGGCATCCGCGACGGGCTGCTGGAATACACCGATACCATTGCCGACAAGCTGCGCGCCGCAGCGCGCGCGCGCGTGCGCGCGGCGGCGCAGCCGGCCCCGGGCGCCAGTGCTCCCGCGCCGATACTGCGCAGCCCGCTGCTGTCGACGGAGAAGCTGATCATCCTGGGCGCCTCCACCGGCGGCACCGAGGCGATCAAGGAATTCCTGATGCCGCTGCCGCCCGACAGCCCCGCGGTCATGATCGTGCAGCATATGCCGGCCGGCTTTACGCGCTCGTTCGCGCAGCGCCTGGACGGGCTGTGCCGCATCACCGTAAAGGAAGCCGAGCACGGCGAACGCGTGCTGCCTGGCCATGCGTACATCGCGCCGGGCGACTCGCACCTGCGCCTGGCGCGCAGCGGCGCCAACTATGTCGCGCACCTGTCGCAGGAAGCGCCGGTCAACCGGCACCGGCCCTCGGTCGACGTGCTGTTCGATTCGGCCGCCGAGCATGGCGGCAAGAACGTGATCGGCGTGATCCTGACCGGCATGGGCAAGGACGGCGCGCGCGGCATGCTGCGCATGCGCGAGGCCGGTGCCTATAACCTGGCGCAGGACGAGCACACCTGCATCGTGTTTGGCATGCCGAAGGAGGCGATCGCCACCGGCGGCGTGCATGAAATCGTGCCCTTGCCGGCGATGACCCAGCGCGTGATGGCGCGCCTGGCCACGTACGGCACCCGCGCGCAACGGGTCTGAACGGACCCGGGAACCTCAACAAGCCCAGACAACAAGCTGAAACAACAAGCTGGACCGACTAGCCAACACTGCATTTACCTGGAGCCCTCAAAGTGGACAAGAGCATCAAGATCCTGGTCGTGGACGATTTCCCGACCATGCGCCGGATCATCCGCAACCTGCTCAAGGAGCTGGGATTCGTCAACGTCGAGGAAGCCGAGGACGGCGCCGCCGGCCTGGAGAAGGCCAGGGACGGCAGCTTCCAGTTCGTGATCTCGGACTGGAACATGCCCAACATGGACGGCCTGTCGATGCTGCAGGCGATCCGCGCCGACGCGAACATCGGCAAGATGCCGGTGCTGATGGTGACGGCCGAGGCCAAGAAGGAAAACATCATCGCCGCGGCCCAGGCCGGCGCCAACGGCTACGTGGTCAAGCCGTTCACCGCAGCCACGCTGGACGAGAAGATCACCAAGATCTTCGAGAAGCTCGGCGGTTGATCCAGAGGAGCCCTTTGCCATGACTCCGACGCTGAGCAACGATTCGGCCGAGCAACTGATCCTGCGCATCGGCAACCTGACGCGGATGCTGCGCGACAATATGCGCGAGCTCGGCCTGGACAAGGAAATCGAGCGCGCCGCGCAGGCCATTCCCGATGCGCGCGACCGCCTCAACTACATCGCGGCGATGACCGAGCAAGCCGCCGAGCGCACGCTGAACGCGGTCGAACTGGCGCAGCCGATCCAGTCCGACATCGAGCGGCAGGCCGAGACCCTGGACAAGCGCTGGGGTGCGTGGTTCGAGCAGCCGGTGGAGCTGGCCGACGCCCGCTCGCTGGTGCTCGACACGCGCGCTTTCCTGTCCGAGGTGCCAGGCCAGGCCCGCGCCACCAACAGCCACCTGCTTGACATCATGATGGCGCAGGACTTCCAGGACCTGACCGGGCAGGTGATCAAGAAGATGATGGACATGATCCGCACGCTGGAGCAGGAGTTGCTGCAGGTGCTGATCGACAATGTCCCGTCCGAACGCCGCGTGGAAGCGCAGGCGCCGTCGACGCTGATGAACGGGCCGCAGGTGAATCCGGAGGGCAAGGCCGACGTGGTGTCGGACCAGTCGCAGGTGGATGATCTGCTGGCGAGTTTGGGGTTCTGACGTTTTGGTTGGCGCGCTTTTTAAGAGTTTGCCCATACTCGCGCTTGCTGCTCATACTGGGTTCGTCGCTGCGCTTGCGGCGACCGGGTTTAGCAGCCCGGATGAATAAGCCGAACGACCGCCCTTCGGCGGTATCCTTACGTTCGCCGTGCCTTTGCACGCCCCTTCCATGGGCGGGCCCTGGCAGGGGAGCCTCCGGGCTCGCCGGCTTTCGCCTATTCTCCGGTCTGCTAACCCTGCCTTGCGCCCGCCCACCCCCATCAGTACCCGGGGAGCGGGACTGAACCTGTATGAAAAGGGGGGTATCGATTTGATCGTCGGTCAGACGTCGACGGTCTGCGGGGGACCTGAGGCTGGGGGCAGTTCCTGGTTCATCGTGGGATCGCGGGGGCTGGTGTTTTCCCTAATTCTAAAGGGCAAGGTGGCCGGTAGCGGGGCTATAGCGGTAAGGCGCGCCGGGTCGCGTGGCGGGCCTTACGTCAAGGTGCACTCCTGGCGTCGTTCCGCTATATACCGAAGCGCGCCTGTTTGAGTATCCGATCAATGCCCCAGCGAAGGTTGGTCCAAAGGCGGTACGCATAGCCCGGATCCTCGCCGCCCCTGTCACTGATGAGATGGTCCAGGAGCGTGCCGACCGGCACAAACCAGCCACCCCTGCTGGCCAGGAACTCGATCCCTTGCCGGAAGGTCTCGTCGAGGACGCCGTGTTTGACAAAGCCATAGGCGAAGTGCGTATAGACGATGCACACGCCGCCGGTGGCTTCGAGCTGCTCCACGTTCTTCCTGGTGATCAGCGAGTTGAAGACCCGGACGTCGTGGCCGTCGGAAGAACTGAACCAGTATTTGACTAGTGGCTTGGACTTGATGTGGTATGGCATCCGCCGGTCCATGCGCAGCGTGTCGATCTGGTTGACAGTCAAGTTCCTGACATAGGTGATCCTGTCTCGGCAGAGGTCGCCCCAGTAGTGGCTGCCCGCCGGGTCGTCACCCCCGACCAGCGAACCGGCCCTGCGCCTGACGCGGCTGGCCAACTGGTACAGCAGGTTGAAGGGAAACTCGAACCGCTTGCTCCACCAGTAGAGATTGTCGGGGTTGGAGACATGGTTGGTATGCACCTTCGGGTAGCAGCCGAAAGTTTCCCTGAATATCTCCAGCCCAGCGGCAATTTCCTCGCGCGAGAATGAGCCGTCGCCGATGTTGTGCAGCCCAATCTCAAAACCCTTGCGTGACAACTCGATCAGCCAGTCGCGATAGTCTGCGTCGGCCAGCGACTGTCCGGCACACTTGCCGCGCGACGGATAGACCCAGGTTGACTTGGTGGTCCTCAGCCCGCAACGGTCGAGCAGGTCATAGACCGGCTTGGTGTTGGCGACGGTCGACAGATCCGTGTCGTCGAAGATGGTAAAGGCGAATTTCTTTCCATTCGGGAACGAAACCATGACTTGAACCTGAAAAAGTGATCTCCTGAGATGGCTGCCAGCAGATGATGCAGCAAGCCATTTTTCAGGAAGGCTTCATTGAATGATGCCAAGTCGCCCGAAGCGGAAACGCAAATACCTGAGGTTGTGCTGGCCAGGCGATCGTTCGTTCGACGACTTAGCAGGTCTTGGCTGGGCCGCTGCCGTACGGCTGGCCTCGGCCGGCGATCTCGGTCGCAATACCGGCGGCGTGTAGTGGCTTGCACATCGCGGCGCCGCTGTCTGCGATCAGACCTGTGTCCCTCCGTCAGAGGGCGCGCGGCGGACGAAGGATGCGATTGGGGATGAGACTTGGCGTAGCGCCAGCAAAAAAAGGCGGGGTGAGTTGGCCCTGAGAGGTCAGGCCCAGGTTATTACTTGACAGTATTGCGCTAAGCTCTGTGTGCTCGTCGACGTCCAGTTCATGGAGAAACGAGGCATCGCGGCCGCCATATTGCATGCTTCCGTCTTCGCCATAATGAAGAGAAATATATTCCGGCGTTTGTTCCGCTTGTTCCGTTTGCTCCAGCACCTGGTCGTGCGCGTACGTGACGTGCCAGGGCCCTGCAGAAGCTACCTGCAGCGGCAAGAGCAGCACGAGAATAAAGATGACAATGCGGGGCATGCAGAGCATTCTAGGCGGCAGTCGCAAGCGCTGCGGCCCAGTTTGGTCGGTAGCGCACCATGGGAATGGCGAGGCTCTCTATCAGCATGCGACTCAACCCAGGATGCCTGACGGCCGACCACAACCACCTCGGTCTGCTTCCCATATTCTCGATGCGCAGGAGGGCTCCCACCTCATTGTCAACCTTGTTCAGGACGGGTCACTGGCTTGCTTCAAGCCGCCCGCCAGTCGACGGCTTCTCCACTTTCCCCTAAAGTCCCCCAACCCGCCCGCCGTTAACCCCCAATCACCCCCCATTTCCCAAACAACACCCAAATCCCCCGCCTTTTCCCATGAATGGGAAACCCCCCACGCTTCGATAATCCGACCTGACGAATAGCGGCTTGCCCGCTTCGCACGGAGCGTGGATGTCCGAAGAAAGCGATCTCGAGAAAACCGAACCCGCCTCACCCCGGCGCCTGGAAAAGGCGCGCGAGGAGGGGCAGGTGGTGCGTTCGCGCGAGCTGGCCACGTTCATCATGCTGATCGCCGGCGTCGTCGGGCTGTGGACGCTGGGGGGCCACATGGGTCGCAGCCTCAACCAGGTCATGCAGGGCGCGCTGCGCTTCGAGCGGGAAACCGCCTTCGATACCTCGCGCATGCTGTCGCGCTTCGCCCTGATGGTATGGGACAGCCTGCTCGCCTTCCTGCCGCTGCTGCTGCTGTTCTGCGTTGCCGCGCTGGCCGCGCCGCTGATGCTGGGCGGCTGGGTGTTCTCGGCCAAGGCGTTCGCGCCGCAGTTCTCGCGCATGTCGCCGATCGCCGGGCTGGGCCGCATGTTCTCCGCGCACTCGCTGGTCGAGCTCCTCAAGGCCGTGGCCAAGTCGCTGCTGGTGGGCGCGGTCGGGGCCTGGGTGCTGTGGCAGCGCCTGCCGGAAGCCATCGCGCTGATGAACGCGCCGGTGCAGGAAGCGCTGCTGCACATGGTCGACCTGGTGCTGTACTGCTGCCTGGTGGTGTCGCTGTCGCTGCTGGTGGTGGCGGCCATCGACGTGCCCTGGCAGTACTGGGAGTTCTTCAAGAAGCTGCGCATGACCAAGGAAGAGGTCAAGCAGGAATTCAAGGAGAGCGAGGGCGACCCGCATATCAAGAACCGCATCCGCCAGCAGCAGCGCGCCATGGCGCGCCGCCGCATGATGACCGAGGTGCCCAGGGCTGACGTGGTGGTGACCAACCCCACGCACTTCGCCGTGGCACTGCGTTATGAGGAAGGCCGCATGGGCGCGCCGCGCGTGGTGGCCAAGGGCACCGGCGAAGTCGCCGCGCGCATCCGCGCGCTGGCGGCCGAGCACCGCGTGCCCCTGATGTCGGCGCCGCCGCTGGCGCGCGCGCTGCACCGCCACGTGGAGCTGGGCCACGAGATTCCCGCAGGACTCTATACCGCCGTGGCCGAAGTGCTGGCCTGGGTCTACCAACTGAAGCACTGGCACTACTCGCAGGGCCCGCAGCCGCAGGCGCCGTCGGACCTGCCGGTGCCTGATGAACTCGCCGTACCGGAAAGCGCCGAATGAACGCTCTGAGCTCGCTGTTGAACCTGCCTGGCCTGCGCTCGGCCGGCCAGATGAAGGCCTTCACCGGGCCGCTGCTGATCATCATGATCCTGGGGATGATGATCCTGCCGCTGCCGGCCTTCGTGCTGGACTTGCTGTTTACCTTCAATATCGCGCTGGCGATCATGGTGCTGCTGGTCAGCATGTACACGCAGAAACCGCTGGACTTTGCCGCGTTCCCCGCGGTGCTGCTGTTTACCACGCTGCTGCGCCTGTCGCTGAACGTCGCTTCCACACGCGTGGTGCTGCTCGAAGGCCATACCGGCCCGGACGCCGCCGGCAAGGTGGTGGAAGCATTCGGCCACTTCCTGGTGGGCGGCAACTTCGCGGTCGGTATCGTGGTGTTCGCGATCCTGGTGGTGATCAACTTCATGGTCATCACCAAGGGCGCGGGACGGATCGCCGAGGTGGGCGCGCGCTTCATGCTGGACTCGATGCCCGGCAAGCAGATGTCGATCGATGCCGACCTCAACGCCGGCCTGATCGATGAAGCCGCAGCCAAGAAGCGCCGCGCCGAAGTGGCGCAGGAATCGGACTTCTACGGCGCCATGGACGGTGCCAGCAAGTTCGTGCGCGGCGACGCCGTAGCGGGCCTGATCATCATGTTCATCAACGTCGCCGCCGGCATGGTGGTGGGCATGGTGCAGCACGACCTCGACTTCGGCACCGCCGTGCACAACTACACGCTGCTGACCATCGGCGACGGCCTGGTCGCGCAGATCCCGGCGCTGGTGATCTCCACCGCGGCTGGCGTGATCGTGTCGCGCGTGGCCAATGAGCAGGACGTCGGCGAACAGCTGACCGGGCAGCTCTTCTCCAACCCGCGCGTGCTGTACCTGACCGCCGGCATCATGGGCCTGATGGGCATCATCCCGGGCATGCCGCATTTCGCCTTCCTGCTGCTCGCCGGCGCGCTGGTCTGGATGGGCCGCTACCTGTCGCGCAAGGCGGCGACGCAGCAGCAGGTGAAGCAGCGCGAGGAACGCACGCCCGCGGTGGCGCAGGAATCGACCGAAGCCAGCTGGGACGACGTCGCGCTGGTCGACCCGCTTGGCATGGAAGTGGGCTATCGCCTGATCACGCTGGTCGACCGCGCGCAGGACGGCGAACTGCTCGGCCGCATCAAGAGCATCCGCAAGAAGGTGGCGCAGGAAATCGGCTTCCTGGTGCCGGTCGTGCATATCCGCGACAACCTGGAGCTCAAGCCCAATGCCTACCGCATCACGCTCAAGGGCGTCGAGATCGGCCGCGGCGAAGCGATGCCTGGGCAGTGGATGGCGATCAACCCGGGCCAGGTCAGCGGCACGCTGCCTGGCGCGGCCACGCGCGATCCCGCCTTCGGCCTGCCGGCGGTGTGGATCGACGCCGGCATCAAGGAGCAGGCGCAGTCCTACGGCTATACCGTTGTCGATGCCAGCACGGTGGTCGCCACGCACCTGAACCACCTGATCCACATGCATGCGGCCGAACTGCTCGGCCGGCAGGAAGTGCAGGCGCTGCTGGACCGCATCGCCAGGGATGCGCCCAAGCTGACCGAAGACCTGGTGCCCAAGACCATCTCGCTGACGGCGCTGCAGAAGATCCTGCAGAACCTGCTCGACGAAGGCGTGGCGATCCGCGACATGCGCACCATCCTCGACGTGGTGGCCGAGCACGCGCCCAAGATCAGCGACCCCAACGAACTGACCGCGATGGTGCGCGTGGCGATGGGCCGCGCCATCACGCAGCAGCTGTTCCCCAACAACGCCGACCTGCAGGTGATCGGCCTCGACGCCGGGCTGGAGCGGGTGCTGTCGCACGCGCTGACCAACGGCGGCGGCATCGAGCCGGGGCTGGCCGATGCGCTGCTGCAGCAGACCCAGGGCGCGGTCACGCGCCAGGAGCAGATGGGGCTGGACCCGGTGCTGCTGGTGCCGTCGCAGCTGCGCCCGCTGATGGCGCGCTTCCTGCGCCGCACGCTGCCGCAGCTGAGGGTGCTGTCGCACGCCGAAGTGCCTGACAACCGCAATATCCGCATCACCGCCATGATCGGCGCGTGAGGTGCCAACGACAAAGCCAACGACAAAGCCAACGACAAAGCCAACGACAAAGCCAACGACAGAGCCAACGATGAGCGTAGCCAAATTTGTCGCCGCCAACGGCCGTGAGGCCATGCGCCAGGTGCGCGAAGCCATGGGCCCCGATGCCGTGGTGCTGTCCAACCGTACCGTGGAGGGCGGTGTCGAGATTGTTGCCATGCGCGATGCCGACCTGGACAGCGTGTCGGCCAGCGCGCAGGCCTACGTGCCACCCGTGCCCGCGACCGAGACTGCAGCCATTGGCGACCTGCGCGGCGAGCTGCAGTCGATGCGCGCGATGCTGGAACGCCAGCTTGCCGGCATCGGCAATGCGCCCACCGCTGCAGGCCACGGTGTTGCCGCCGGCGATCCGCTGCGTGAATCGCTGTTCGAATGGCTGGTGGGCGCCGGCTTCTCCGGCCAGCTCGCGCGCACGCTGCTGGCGCGCCTGCCGCTGGGCTACGACCGTCCGGCCGCGAGGACGTGGATCCGCAAGGAACTGGCCAGCAAGGTGCCGGTGCTGGGCGACGAAGACCATCTGTTTGCGCAGGGCGGCGTGCTGGCGCTGATCGGGCCCACCGGCGTGGGCAAGACCACCACCACCGCCAAGCTGGCGGCGCGCTTCGTGCTGCGCCACGGCGCCGACAAGCTGGCGCTGCTGACCACCGACAGCTTCCGTATCGGTGCGCATGAACAGCTGCGCATCTACGGCGACATCCTCGGGGTGCCGGTGCATGCGGTGAAGGACGCCGCCGACCTGCGCTTCGCGCTGGCGGCGATGAAGGACAAGCACCTGGTCATCATCGACACCGTCGGCATGAGCCAGCGCGACCGCAGCCTGTCGGAGCAGATCGCCATGCTGGCCGGCGTGCCCGCGCCGATGCAGCGCGTGCTGCTGCTCAATGGCGCCAGCCACGGCGACACGCTCAATGAAGTCGTGCATGCCTACCGCCACGATGCCGCGCCCGATGGCGGCGGCATCGACGGCTGCATCATCAGCAAGCTGGATGAGGCCACGCACCTGGGCTCCGTGCTCGACGTGGTGATCCGCCACCGCCTGCCGGTGTTCTACGCCTCCACCGGGCAGCGCGTGCCCGAGCACCTGGAGCTGGCCAGCAGCGCCGCGCTGGTCGAACGCGCCTTCCTGACGCCGCGCCGCGGCTCGGTCTTCGCCGATGCCGACGTCGCGCGCCGCCGCCAGGCGGTCGCGGACGAGCCGGCCGGGAACGGTGGGAAGGGCGGTGCCGAAGACGTGCTGCGCTCGCTGACCGACAGCGCCGACGCGCTGGGCCAATGTGTCGCGGAGCTCAACCACGCCGGCCTCGGCTTCGACCTGGCGCGCTCGCTGTGGCAGCAGCGCACCGCGGGCGATACCGCGCTGCGCGCGATGGCGCAGCAGGTGCGCGAAGCGGTCTGCCGCGACGTCAACCGTGCCTGCGACCAGTACGTGCTGGCGCTGGCGGCCACGCTGCCGGTCAGCGTGCCCGGCCGCCGCGCGCCGCAGCCGCTGCAGCACACGCTGTGGCTGGGCGACCGCAGCGGCACGCCGCTGGCCGCCACCGTCACCGCCGCCGGCCGCGCCGGCCAGCCGCTGGGCGAAGCCGATGCCGAGGCCGCCAACCTGCGCGCGGCCATGAGCGCCGCGCGCAAGGTGGTCAACCTGGTCGACGCGATGCCGTCCGCCGCCACGCTGGCGCGCTGGCAGCAGGCCGGAGAACGCTGGATCGCGGGCGCGCGCAAGACCGTGCGCGTGATCAGCGCAGGCGCCGCCTGGAAGCTCGATGCGCTCGCCGATACGCTGACCTTCCACGCCGTCGGCGACGCCGTCGTGCGCGAGCGCGACGCCGTGCGCTGGCTCGCCACCGCCGACGTGCGCGTGCCCGACAGCCCCGCGCGTGGCAAGGGCGCCCCGGAAGGCGGGATCGATGCCTGCCTGGTGGTGGTGCGCCTGGTCGATCGCGCCAGCGGCGAGCTGCTCGATACCCGCTATTCGTTGTGCGACCCGGTGCTGGCGCCGGACGCGGCGCAGGTGGCGCACTGGACGCCATGGTCGGACACGGCCGAAACGCGCCTGCGCACGCTGCGCCATGCCGCCGACCACTTCGCGCAGGACGCCGAAGCCGGCCACGCCGCCAGTGCCACACTCGCGGCGCTGCAGCTTGGCATGTCGGTGCTGCGCCTCGAACACGCGCCAACCGCGACCGCGCCGGCGTTCCTGGCACGGCTGGCCGGCCGCACCGTGCGTGCCGGCGCGGCGGTGCCGGGCACCGTGCTCAATGAAGGCATGGGCCGCATGCTGGCGCTGCTCGACGTATTGGAGAACTATCCCGGCCGCACGGCGGCGGCACCTGCCGCTGCCGTGGAGGTGGTCGATGCGATGCGGTCCGATGCGATGGGAGTCGATACCATGGGAGCCCTGCAGTGAGCACCCTTGCCATGGACCAGGCAGAGAGCCTGCGGCGCATGCTGGCCCCGCGCGCCACGCGCCGCATTGCCGTGGTGGCCAGCGAGCGCGGTGCCGGCGCCACCACGGTGGCGTTGGGCTTGTCGCACGCGCTGGCGATGCAGGGCGAGCGCGTGCTGCTGCTCGACGAAGACCCGGCCACGGCGCGCGCAACCAGACTCGCCGGCGCGACGCCGGCTGGCACGCTCGCCGACGTGCAGGAAGGACGCCTGCCCCTGGAAGCCGCGGCGGGCGCCGGCACCGGCGGCGCGGTATCGGTGCTGCCGGCCGGCCGCCAGCGCGCAGGGCTTGAGGTGCCCGCCGCGGCGCTGTCGGCCTTCCGCAGCGTGCTGGTCGATGCCACTGCCGATGCCGAAGGCGCGCTGTCGCCCTTTGCCGGCAGCGCGCACAACGTGGTGATCGTGATGCGCCCGGAACTGGCGTCGATCACCGCCGCGTATGCCTGCGTCAAGCGCCTGCACCACCTGTACGCCTGGCGCCGCTTCCACCTGGTGGTCAACATGGCCGCCGCCGAAGCCGCCGTGCAGGCGATCCTGCGCAACCTCGCGCGCACCGCCAGCCAGTACCTGGGCGTGGAAGTGCTGTGCGCCGGCTGGCTGCCGGCCGATCCGCTGGTGGCGCGCGGGGTGCAGCTTGGCCGCTGCGTGGTCGAGGCTTTCCCGGCCGCACCCGCGACCAGCGCGCTGCGCCGCACCGCCGGCAGCATCGGCGGCTGGCCGCTGCGCACCGAGGCGCCAGCCTCCGCCGCGACGCCGGTGCCGGCATGAGCGCCGCGCGAACCATGCCTTACCGACGAACCAGACCCTGAGCCAGCCGGTGCGCCGCGTGGCGCGTCCGTCCAGCAATCCAGCATTCACGAGAATTGCACCATGTACACGATCCAGGGAAAGCTCGACCAGGCCGATGTGGTCAAGGCGCACGCACAGCTGGTGCGTCGCATCGCCCTGCAGCTGGCCGCCAAGCTGCCTGCCAGCGTGCAGATCGACGACCTGATCCAGGCCGGCATGATCGGCCTGCTCGATGCCGCCAAGCGCTATGAAGACACCCACGGCGCGCGCTTCGAGACCTACGCCAGCCAGCGCATCCGCGGCGCCATGCTCGACGAGGTGCGCGCCAACGACTGGCAGTCGCGCAGCCTGCGCCAGTTCACGCGGCGCATCGAACGCACCCAGCGCTCGCTCGAGCAGAAGCTCGGACGCACGCCGATCGATTCCGAGGTGGCCGAGGCGATGGAAATGCCGCTGGATGAATACCAGGTCCTGCTCAACGAAGTCTATGGCTGCCAGCTGCTGCACTACGAGGATTTCGAGCGCTCCGGCGAAGAGGATTTCCTCGACCGCCATCTTGGCGGCAGCGACGACGGCAATCCGCTGACCGTGCTGATGGAAAGCGGCATGCGCCAGGCGCTGATCCGCGCCATCGACCGGCTGCCCGAGCGCGAGAAGCTGGTGCTGTCGCTGTGCTATGACCAGGAGCTGAACCTGCGGGAGATCGGGGCGGTGCTGGATGTGACCGAGTCACGGGTGTGCCAGATCCGGGGGCAGGCGATTACGCGGTTGCGGAATCAGATGCGTGGGTTGTTGTGATGGCCGGCCTGGCGCGCGGCGCCGGTCTCGCACTCATGGCTGTGTCTGCCTGTGCCTGGGCCGCGACCGAAGGCGGTACGCGGCATGCGTGGACCGGGTCGGTCAATGGGCCGGCGTTGCATGGGCGGGGGCAGCGGGCCGTATCGGCGCCTATTCAGCCGGTGGGGGTGTTGCCGCAGGCTGAAGGGGTGATTACCACGGTGCGGTGGCGCTATCGCTTCGCTCAGACGCCGCCCGTGGAACTGCAGGCCTATCTCTGCAATGCGCAGCGGTGCGTGATGCTGCCCCAGGCTGAGGGGCAGACGTCAGCGTTCTCCGGGGATGATGCTACCAAGGGCTTTGTGTTTGCGTTTCGGGTGCCGGGGCAGGGGAGCCTGGTGCCGGTTTTGCAGGGGCGGAGTAATGAGGTGGTTGTTGGGTTTCGGTAGGGTTTTGTTGTGCCTTGCGGCTCGGCATCAAGTAGCTACCGGACCTATCCGGAATTTTGTGTACGAGGCATATCATGAGAGGTAATGACCATGGATATGCCGATGAAGAAGAAACGT
>NZ_JAGIQB010000296.1:0-279 GCF_017815025.1 Cupriavidus phytohabitans | reverse complement strand
CTCTTCTCCTTGTTCTTGGTCGACGGTGGCGCTTCGATGATGGTGGCATCCACGATAGTGCCTTCCTTCATCATCAGTCCCCGCTCGCACAGCATGACGCCGATTTCGTCGAACAGCTTTCGCGTCAGCTCATGCGCGACGAGCAAGCGGCGAAACTTCAGCAGCGTAGTCGCGTCTGGCACCGCCTCTACTGCCAAGTCGATCCCGGCAAACGCCCGCATCGCCATGCTGTCGTACAGCGCGTCTTCCAGCGCCTCGTCCGACAGTCCATACCACTGC
>NZ_JAGIQB010000295.1:0-280 GCF_017815025.1 Cupriavidus phytohabitans | reverse complement strand
ATGAGCGTGCGCGAGATCCAGGCGTTTCTGGCCGAGAACTACGGAACCGAAGTCTCCCCGGACTTCATCAGCTCGGTAACCGACGAAGTCATGGCCGAGACCATCGCCTGGCAGAACCGCCCGCTCGAAGCAATGTACCCGGTCGTGTTCTTCGACGCCTTGCGGGTCAAGATCCGCGATGGCGGTATTGTCAGCAACAAGGCCGTAAGCGACCGAGAAACGGCGTCCTAGTCTTATAGGGTGAGTCTTGGCAGGCTTGCGTCCGCAAACTCTTTGCGGA
>NZ_JAGIQB010000035.1:0-81346 GCF_017815025.1 Cupriavidus phytohabitans | reverse complement strand
CGCCGATGATAGTGCGGATTCCCGTGTGAAAGTAGGTCATCGCCAGGCTCTTATTGTGCAAAACCCCTCGACAGCGTGTGCTGCGAGGGGTTTTTGCTTTGGTTTTTTCGTCGTCATCAACGGCACCCGCCCCCAATCCCCGTTGTTTTCCCGCTGCATTCCGGGTACCCCAGCATTCCTGCTCCACACACCTTCTGCTATGTTCAACTCCCAAGTGCCCACGAGCGGCACGAAGCCGTTTGCATCAAGCAGCAAGCAGTGAGCAATAGACAGGCCCTTGCCAAGGAAGCAGGGCCAGTTCCGGGATTCGAGGGGTTACATGACGGCCAAGGCGTTTCGGCTGGTTCTTACTGGCGCCGCCAGCGCGCTGATGCTGGCAGGATGCGCATCCAATCCCCCCGGTTCCGCAGGCTTATCCACCGCCGAAACTGATTCGGCACAGGCGGGCAGCATTTCCGCGGTCGACTGCCAGGCTTTTGCCAAGCGCATGGCGGCGTACGCGCAGACGCAGCGCGCTACCGAGCAGGGCGAGCTGCCTTCGGCCACGCCGGCTAATTCCTTCACAGCGGCTAACGGCCGCGCTGTGGAGGCCGATGCAGGCGAAGACGGAGAGGAGACCGACGCCGCGCCGACGACGCTGCCTACGCTTCCACTGTTCTCGGTGGCGCAACGCGCAGGACATCTGCCGGTCGGCTGGCAGCCATGGACCATCAACCGCAACAAGATCCCCACCCGCTATGCGATGACCGAAGTCGACCAGCGCGTGGTCGTCCATGCACAGGCCGATAGCTCGGCATCCGGCCTCTATGTACCGCTGCACGATCGCGATGCCGGCATGGTCCGCTGGAGCTGGAAGACCAGCGGGATCATCCGCAATGCAGACAACAGCCACGGTCCGCGCGAGGATTCTCCGCTGCGCCTGTTCGTCGCCTTCGACGGCGACAAGGGCAGTCTGCCGCTGAAAGACCAGTTGATGTACGAGATGGCACGGCTCACCACCGGCCGCGAAATGCCTTACGCCACGTTGATGTACATCTGGGGCGGCAAGCGCGCCGAAGGCTCGGTGGTGGCCAATCCGCATACCGACCGCGTGCGCATGATCGTGGTCGATAGCGGCACGAAGCATGCCAATGAGTGGCGATGCCACGAACGCGACCTGCGCGCGGACTACCGCAAGGCGTTCGGCACCGATCCCGGGCGAGTGGTTGCGGTCGGCATCATGACCGATACCGACAACACCAGGAGCAAGGCGGAATCCTGGTACGGGGATATCGCGCTGGACTGAGGGCAACGTGGCGGCGTCAGCCGCCGACCGGCTCGGCCATCGCCAGCAGCGCGAACGAGGCCAGCCAGTGTGTCGAGACATAGTCGCCGGCAACGGCATAGGGCAGCGATGCCTCGATATGGTCGGACCAGGCGCGCACGGCCAGCGGGCGCAGCGGTTCCGGCAACGCCGGCTCCAGCAGGCGCCAGCACCACGCGCGCGACAGGTTCAACCCGTCGAGATGCGACGTCTTGGGATCGCTGCGATTGGCGACCTCTACTGGAGTCAGCCAGTTGGCCAGTTCCGCCGGCCCAGGCACGAACATTTCCCACCATTGCCCGAACGCGCTGCCGTCCATGACGGCATGCATCAATACGGCTTCGGTCATGCCGCCCGACAGGAATTCATCGCCGCCCGGCTCATAGCGCGCCGGATAGCTGCGGTCGTGCCCGAACCAACGATGCGCGCGCCGCACGATGGCGCGCCGCAACGCCGTGTCCTGCGCTGCGCGCGCGTAGGCCAGCGCCATCACGCAGGCAAAGGCGCTGTTGAAGTGTGTGCCGGTGCGCACCGGGAAATCCGCCGCGTCCAGAAACTCAGCCAATTGCCGCGACAGGTGCGAGGCGAGCGGAGCGCAGGCTTCGGCCCATGCCACGGCGCGCGGATCCAGCTGAGCCAGCGCCAGCAATTCGGCCTGCAGCTTCATTACCCAGCCCCAGCCATACGGACGTTCGAACGTCCGCGAACCGGGCCGATGGAAATAGTCCAGTTCGACCGCGATATGCTGCGGCCGCAGCTGCGCGTCGAGCGCATCGCGAAGTTCGTCCGCTTCATCCAGGTCAGGGTACAGCGCCAGCAGCCGCACCAGCAGCCAGTGCATGTGCACGCTCGAATGCCAGTCGTAGCTGCCGCAAAAGGCCGGGTGCCAGTTCGCCGGCTCGGCCACGTCGCCGGCGGCGCACATCATGTGATCCACCTTGTACGGATAGCGGCGCAGGATATTGTCCAGTGCCACGCGCGCAAAGCTGCGCGCCGTCCCCCGATCAAGCGCCGAGCGGCCCATGCAGATGCTCCCCCTGTCTTGCGCGAATGCGCTGTTATCGATTCTGCCTGCAGGCTGCGCCTTGAGTTCTTGTTGTTACACAGGTGCCAGCCACTTCTCCACCAGCCGCACGAAGAAAGTCGAGCCCACCGGCAGCAATTCGTCGTTGAAGTCGTAGCTGGGGTTATGCAGCATGCAGGGTCCCATGCCATGCCCGCTGTCGCGGTGTGCGCCGTCGCCGTTGCCGAGGAACAGGTAGCAGCCCGGCTTTTCCTGCAGCATGAAGGAGAAATCCTCGGCGCCCATGGTCGGCTCGATGTCGCTGTCGACATTGGCTTCGCCCACCAGTTCGGCGGCGACCGCGGCGGCGAAGCCGGTTTCGGCTTCGGTGTTGATCGCGGGCGGATAGTTGCGGTGGAATTCGTAGTCGACGGTGCAGTCAAACGCGCTCGCGACAGCGCGGGACACTTCCTCCATGCGCCGCTCGATCAGGTCGAGCACCGGCACCGTGAACGTGCGCACCGTACCGCCGATCCAGGCTTCGTTCGGCACGATATTGGTTGCGTCGCCGGCATGGAACTGCGTGACCGAGATCACCGCGGTATCGATGGGGCGCTTGTTGCGGGTGATGATCCCCTGCAGCGCCGAGACGATCTGCGCGGCGGTGAAGACTGGATCGTTGCCATTGTGCGGCATGGCCGCATGCGCACCCTTGCCGCGCACGACGATGCGGAATTCATTGCTCGATGCCATCAGCGGACCCGTGCGCGTGCCGAAGGCGCCTACCGGCATGCCTGGCCAGTTGTGCACGCCGAATACCGCATCGCAGGGAAAACGGGAGAACAGTCCGTCCTTGATCATTTCGCGCGCACCGCCGCCGCCTTCCTCGGCCGGCTGGAAGATCAGGTGCACGGTGCCGTCGAAGGGCTTGTGCTGCGCCAGGTAGCGCGCCGCGCCGAGCAGCATCGCGGTATGCCCGTCGTGGCCACATGCATGCATCTTGCCCGCATGCTGTGAACGGTGGCCGAAGGTGTTGGCCTCTTGCAGCGGCAGGGCGTCCATGTCGGCGCGCAGGCCGATGGTGCGCGCGCTGCTGCCATTGCGGATCACCCCGACCAGGCCGGTGGTGCCGAGGCCGCGATGCACTTCGATGCCCCACGCCTCGAGGTTGCGCGCAACCACGTCGGCGGTGCGCTGTTCTTCGAAGCAGAGTTCCGGATGAGCGTGGATATCGCGGCGGATCGCGCGGATTTCGGCCTGCGCCTGCAGGATTTCGGGGATGAGCTTCATGATGCCGGAGTCTGGGCGTGGCGAGCCGGGTAGGCGTCGGATAACCCCGATCATACGATGCCTCTCGGAAAAGCGCCAAAATGCGCCGGTTCGTGCCTCATCCAGCGAATGGCGCGGTGCAATATGCCAAATGGTGTGGGTTTCCCCGCATTGCCCTCGCATGTCGACTGCTGGAACAGTTCATGCTTGAAGTGCCCGGCCGGCAAATTGCCGTTTTGCGCTGCATCACTGCGCCCAGATTGCGCACCAAAAAGCAGCGCCCGTGCGCGACCTGCTGCGTGACCCGCGGCGCGCGCATTGCCGATCCTAAAACGTCTGCTTCACTTCCTACAGGGAGAATTGCGCGATGTCCCTTCGCACTTTCAAGAAGGCAATCGGTGTTGTCGCCGTGGCCGGGGCCCTTGGCCTGGCCTGGTCCGGCAGCGCCCAGGCCGCGGACCTCAAACTGGCCATGAGTTCGCCGCCGACCTCGATGGATCCGCATTTCTACAACCTGTTCTCCAATATCAACGTGTCGGAGCACATCTTCGACTCGCTGGTGAAGATGGATCCGGACAGCCGCATCATCCCGGGCCTGGCCGAATCCTGGAAGCTGGTCAACAACCTGACCTGGGAATTCAAGATCCGACAGGGCGTGAAGTTCCATGACGGTTCCGAGCTGACCACCGAAGACATCGTCTGGTCGCTGGACCGCCCGGCCACCATCCAGAACAGCCCTGGCAAGTTCGACGTCTACACCAAGGCGATCGTCAACAAGAAGGTGATCGACAAGTACACCATCCAGCTGACCACCAACAAGCCGTACCCGCTGATGCTGAACGACCTGACGTCGATCTTCATCGTGCAGAAGAAGGCCACGCAGGGCCTGAGCTCGGACGATTTCGCCCAGGGCAAGGGCATGATCGGCACCGGGCCGTTCAAGTTCGTCAGCTACGCCCGCGACGACCGGGTCGAACTGGTGCGCAACGACAACTACTGGGGAGCCAAGCCGGCGTGGGAAAAGGCCACGCTGCGCTTTATCCCGAACCCGGCCACGCGCCTTGCGGCGCTGCTGTCGGGCGACGTGCAGGCGATCGAGAACGTGCCGACGCCCGACCTGCCCAAGGTGCGGCAGGATCCCAAGCTGTCGTTCTTCTCGAAGATCTCGCACCGCGTGATCTACCTGTATTTCGATGCCAAGCGCGACAAGTCGCCCTACGTCACCACGAAGGAAGGCGCGCCGCTGGACAAGAATCCGCTGAAGGACGCGCGCGTGCGCAATGCCATCAGCATGGCGATCAACCGGCAGGGCATCAAGGACCGGCTGATGGAAGGCCTGTCGGAGCCGACCAACAACCTGGTGCCGCCCACGCTGTTCGGCTACAACCCCAACCTGAAGACGGTCAAGTACGACCCCGAAGGCGCCAAGAAGCTGCTGGCCCAGGCCGGCTACCCGAACGGCTTCGGCGTGACGCTGCACACGCCCAACAATCGCTACGTCAACGACGAGAAGATCGCGCAGACCATCGCGCAGAACCTGACCCGCATCGGCATCGTTACCAAGGTGGAAGGCATGCCGATGGCGACGTACTCGTCCAAGGGCATCAAGCATGAGTGGTCGTTCGGCCTGCTCGGGTGGGGCGCCCAGACCGGCGAGGTCAGCTCGCCGCTGCGCGCGCTGCTGGCGTGCGAGGACAGCAAGAAGGGCTTCGGCACCACCAACTGGGGCGAATACTGCAACCCAAAGATGGACGTGGTGCTGGAACAGGCGCTGTCTACCGTGAATGATGCCGAACGCTCCAAGATGCTGCAGGAAGCCACCGCGATCGCGATCAACGATGGCGGTATCATCCCGATCCACCAGCAGGTGACCACCTGGGCCACGCAGAAGGGCATCGTCTATGTGCCGCGTACCGACGAGCGCACCTACGCGCATAACTTCAAGCCCCAGTAAGCAGGCTGCCTGCTGCTGAGTTCGCGGTGCCGCGCATGGCTGCTGCGCCGCCCGGAAGCGTATCGCGCTCCTGGGCGGCGTGCGCATTCGCGCGCGAAAGGATAGTGGTCTGAATATGCTGGTTTTCATCATCCGGCGCCTGATGCAGAGTGTAGTGGTGCTCTTCGTCATGTCGCTGCTGGTTTTCCTCGGCGTCTTTGCCATCGGCAATCCCGTCGACATCCTGATCAACCCGCAGGCCGACCAGGAGGACATCAAGCGCACCATCGCGGCGCTCGGCCTGGACAAGCCGCTGTGGGAGCAATACTGGGTGTTCCTGCAGAATGCGCTGCAAGGTAACCTCGGTACTTCGTTCGCGCACGGCACGCCGGCGCTCAAGCTGATCTTCGAGCGCATGCCAGCCACCATGGAGCTGGCCGTCTGCGCGATCCTGCTGGCGATCGTGCTGGGCATTCCGCTGGGGCTGTGGGCCGGGTTGCGGCCCAACGGCGTGGCGGGCAAGTCGATCATGACGGTGTCGATCCTCGGGTTCTCGCTGCCCACCTTCTGGGTCGGCCTGATGCTGATCATGGTGTTCGCGGTGCAGCTCGGCTGGCTGCCGTCCAACGGGCGCGGCGAGACCGTGCGCGTGCTCGGCATCCCGCTCAGCTTCCTGACCGTCGACGGCATCCGCCACCTGGTGCTGCCGGCGGTGACGCTGTCGCTGCTGAATATCGCCATGGTGATCCGGCTTACGCGCGCCGGCACGCAGGAGGCGATGCTGCAGGACTACGTCAAGTTTGCGCGCGCCAAGGGCTTGTCCAATACGCGCATCGTCGGCGTGCACGTGCTGAAGAACATCCTGATTCCGATCGTCACGGTGATCGCGCTGCAGTTCGGCTCGATCATCGCGTTCGCAATCGTGACCGAATCGATCTTTGCCTGGCCCGGCATGGGCAAGCTGATCATCGACTCGATCCAACTGCTGGACCGGCCGGTGATCGTGGCCTACCTGATGGTGATCGTGACGCTGTTCATCCTGATCAACCTGGTGGTGGACATCATCTACAGCATGCTCGATCCGCGCGTGCGCATTGCCGACAACAAGGGCTGAGCCATGACTGCCGCAACCGTCGAACCGCAAGACAAGACGCCGCCGGGCGTACCACCGGCCGCACCGCCGGCCGCGCGCGAACAGTCGCCGTGGCGCCGCTTTGCCATGGAGTTCTTTTCCAGCAAGATCGCCGTGGCCGGGCTGGCCACGCTGGTCACCATCATCCTGATTGCGATCCTTGCGCCATGGCTGGCGCCGCAGAACCCGTATGACCTGGCTACGCTCGACGTGCTCGACGCCCGGCTGGCGCCGGGCGAGAAGGCCGGCACCGGCATGACCTTCCTGCTCGGCTCGGACGAGCAGGGGCGCGACATCCTGTCGGCGGTGATGTACGGGCTGCGCATCAGCATCGGCGTGGGCGTGGTGAGCACCGTGATCGCGCTCTTGCTCGGTGCCACGCTGGGGCTGCTGGCCGGCTTCCTGGGCGGGCGTACCGAGGCGTTCATCATGCGCGTGGCCGACCTGCAGCTGTCGTTCCCGCCGATCCTGCTGGCGCTGATCCTGCTGGCGTTCCTGCGCCCGGGGCTGGGCAACATTGTGATCGCGCTGGTGGCGGTGCAGTGGGCCTACTACGCGCGCACCACGCGCAGCGCCGCGCTGGTGGAGCGCCGCAAGGAATATATCGAGGCGGCCACCTGCCTGGGCCTGCCGCCGCGGCGCATCATGTTCCGCCACCTGCTGCCCAACTGCCTGCCGCCGCTGATCGTGATCGCGGCGCTGCAGGTGGCGTCGGCGATCACGCTGGAGGCGACGCTGTCGTTCCTCGGGCTGGGCGTGCCGATCACGGAGCCGTCGCTGGGCTCGCTGATCTCCAACGGCCAGCAATACATGCTGTCGGGCAAGTACTGGATCAGCTTCTTCCCGGGCATCGCGCTGGTGGTCACCATCGTGGCGATGAACCTGGTCGCCGACCAGTTGCGCGACGTGCTCAACCCGCGCCTGCAGACGCAATAACCCGCGGGAGACCGACATGGCACAACCTACGCTGGTCGTAGAGAACCTGAAGACGCATTTCTACACGCGCGGCGGCATTGCCAAGGCTGTCGACGACGTGTCCTTTACCGTGGGCCGCGGCGAGATCATGGGGCTGGTGGGCGAGTCCGGCTCCGGCAAGTCGATGACCGGCTACTCGATCATGGGCCTGATCGACCCGCCCGGGAAGGTCGTCGACGGGCGCATTGCGCTGACCAGCCGCGACGGCATCACGCGTGACCTGCGCGCGCTGACGCCGGCGCAGCAGCGCGACGTGCGCGGCAACCGCATCGCGATGATCTTCCAGGATCCGATGATGACGCTCAACCCGGTCCTGCGCATTGACACGCAGATGATCGAGGCGGTGCTGGCGCACGAGAACGTCGGCAAGGCGGTGGCGCGCGAGCGCGCGCGCAATGCGCTGGCGCGGGTCGGCATCCCGTCGCCGGACGAGCGCCTGCTGGCCTATCCGCACCAGTTCTCGGGCGGCATGCGCCAGCGCGTGGCGATCGCGATCGCGCTGCTGAACAAGCCCGACCTGATCATCGCCGACGAGCCGACCACGGCGCTCGACGTCACCATCCAGGGCCAGATCCTGTACGAGATGCAGACCCTGTGCCGCGAATCCGGCACGGCGCTGATCTGGATCACGCACGACCTGTCGGTGGTGGCGGGGCTGGCCGATACCGTGTGCGTGATGTATGCCGGCAAGATTGTCGAGGCGGGCGATGTGCGCCAGGTGCTCGAGCATCCCGAGCATCCGTACACGCACGGCCTCATCGGTTCAGCGCCGTCGCGCAACCCGCGCGGCGCGCCGCTGCGGCAGATCCCGGGGATGACGCCATCGCTGCTGAACCTGCCGGGCGGTTGCTCGTTCCGCGAGCGCTGCCCGTACGCGACCGCCGCGTGCAAGACCGAGCCGCCGCTGGAGACCGCGCCTGACGGCCGCCGCCTGCGCTGCTTCCACCCGGTGCTGGCCAACCAGGAGGCGGCATGACCACGACTGAACTGCAATCCCGACCGATGGCAAACACTGCGGCCGCTCCCGGTGAGACGCCCGCGGCGCCGCTGCTGGAGCTGCGCGGCGTGTCCAAGCGTTTCGTCAAGTCGCTCGACACCGCGGCGCGCATCGCCAACCTGTTCGGCGCCCATGCGCGCGAAGAGGTGGTGCATGCGGTCGACCGCGTCGACCTGAGCATCCGCACCGGCGAGGTGGTGGGCCTGGTCGGCGAATCCGGCTGCGGCAAGTCCACGCTGGGCCGCATGGCCGTCGGCCTGCACACGCTGACGGAAGGTGATCGGCTGTGGCGCGGCACCAACCTCGACCACCTGCCGCCGGACAAGCGCCGCGAGAAGCAGCTGGCGATCCAGATGATCTTCCAGGATCCGTACGCTTCCCTCAATCCGCGGCTGCGCGTGCTGGACATCGTCGGTGAGGCGCCGGTGGTGCACGGCATGGTCGACCGTGGCGGGCAGAAGGGCTATGTCGAGGACATGCTGGTGCGCGTCGGCATGGACCCGACCGTGCTGCGGCGCTTCCCGCACCAGTTCTCGGGCGGGCAGCGCGCGCGCATCGGCATTGCGCGGGCGCTGGCGGTGAAGCCGGAATTCCTGGTCTGCGATGAGTCGGTGGCGGCACTCGACGTATCGATCCAGGCGCAGGTGCTGAACCTGTTCATGCGGCTGCGCGAAGAGCTGAACCTGACCTACCTGTTCATCAGCCATGACCTTGGCGTGGTCAAGCACATCAGCGACCGGGTGGTGATCATGTACCTGGGGCGGGTGGTCGAGTCGGCGCCGACCGAGGACGTGTTCGCCGCGCCGAACCATCCGTACACGCAGGCGCTGCTGGCCGAAGCGCCGAAGCTGGAGGTCGGCAAGAAAACCTATGTGGCGATCAAGGGCGAGATTCCATCACCATTGAATCCGCCGTCGGGGTGCCATTTCCATCCGCGCTGTCCGTATGCGATGCCACGTTGCAAGGAGGAGCAGCCGGCGTTGAAGGAGATCGCGCCGATGCGGTTTTCGGCTTGCCATTTGAATGACATGAAGTAGGAGAGGACCCAAGCCGTCTTGCTCCCCTCTCCCAGAGGGAGAGGGGAGAAACCAAACGCGGCTGGAAAACTCACCGGATCACCTGCCCCTTCGAATTGATCACCGTCATCTCCACGAACCGTGACCCCACATGGTTCTCCGGCGTGAAGTTGACGATGAATCCGCCCAGGTCAAGGCTGCGCATCGATTCCAGTGCCGTCACCAGCTTCTCGCGCGTCAGGTCCTTGCCCGCGCGGCGCAGCCCTTCGGTAAAGGCCTTCGCCGCGATGTAGCCCTCGATGCTGGCGTAGTCGAACTCGTTCGGCTTGCCGGCGGCCTGAAGCAGGCGCAGGTATTCGCGCACCACCGGCAGCGTTGCGTTGCCCGGATGCGGCATCACCTGCGAGATGATCACGCCGCTGCCTTTCGCGCCGACCTCGTTTGCCAGCGCCTGCGTGCCGACGAAGGAAACGTTGTAGAACTGCCCGTTGTAGCCGCGCCGCAGCGCTTCCTTGACGAAGGCGCCGGCCGTGCGATACGCGCTGATCATCACCACGGTATCGGGCTGGGCCTTGATAACGCCCTGCATGGCGTCACCGATTTCCACCGTATTGCGGACCACGGCTTCGCGCGCGACCAGCTGCACCCCACTGTCGGTGGCGCTCTTCAGCGCGCGTTCCAGCTCTTCCAGCTCGGCCTTGCCGTAGGCATCGTCGTTGTAGACCACGGCCACGCGCTTCAGGCCGGTGGTCTGGATCTGGCGCAGGATCGCCGCGGCTTCGTCGCCGTAGCCGGCACGGACATGGAAGACGTAGCGGCTGCGCGGCTCGCGCACCGAGCGCGCGCCGGTATACGGGCCGAAGAACGGCACCCTGGCCTGTGTCGCCAGCGGCAGCGCGGCCTGGCTGGTGGGCGTGCCGACGTAGCCAAACAGCGCGAAAACGCGGTCTTCCTCGATCAGCTTCCGTGTGTTCTTGGCGGCAGGCTCGGGCTCGTAGTAGTCGTCCAGCGCCTCGAGCCGGATCTTGCGGCCAAAAATGCCGCCTTGCTGGTTGATGTGGTCGAAATAGAGCCGTGCGCCCGCGTGCATCTGCTTGCCGAGCGACGCGGCGGGCCCGGTCAGCGCGGCCGATTGGCCCAGCCGGATGGTATCGGCGGTGACGCCGGTTTCGGATGTGGCAGTGCTGGCGATGGCAGCGCCGGATGCGCCGCCCGTGCCGATGGCGCACGCCACCAGCAGGCCGGCAAGCCGGCCATTGACCCCGGATCGGAAAAACATAAACCCCCGCAAAATATGGTTCGGTTACCCGTTCGCCGCCATGCGCCGGTCTGCGCCGGCATTGGTCGGCAAGCGCGCCGCCAGCATGGGGCCGGCCGCGCGCCGGCACATCATAATCGAATACAATCCGATCGAGATACTCCCCGCGCCTGGTCCCGTACGCCCGCACGGACGGGGACGCGCCGCAGCGCCGGCGCCGGCCCGCGACCCGCGGCAACCGCGCCATAAACCTCACGTTCCGACCGAACGAAAGATAACGACTGACCGCCAGCCCCCCGGAGATCCCATGGCTTCCCGCATTGTCCGCGCCGCCTGCCCGCATGACTGCCCCGACACCTGTGCCTTGCTCGTCACCGTCGAGGACGGCCGCGCCGTCAAGGTGGCCGGCGATCCGGACCATCCCGGCACGCAGGGCGTGCTGTGCACCAAAGTATCGCGCTACACCGAACGCACCTACCACCCCGACCGCCTGCTGACGCCGATGAAGCGCATCGGCAGGAAAGGCGAGGGCAAGTTCGCACCGATTTCCTGGGATGAAGCGCTCGACACCATCGCAACGCGCCTGCAAGCCATCGCCGCGCGCGATCCGCAGGCCATCGTGCCGTACAGCTATGCCGGCACCATGGGCCTGGTGCAGGGCGAGAGCATGGCCGCACGCTTCTTCCACAAGCTGGGCGCGTCGCGGCTGGACCGCACCATCTGCGCCAGCGCCGGCGCCACCGCGTTGCGCTATACCTATGGCGCCAGCGTCGGCATGGACATGGAGCACGTGGTCGATGCGAAGCTGGTGATCATCTGGGGCGGCAACCCGATCGCTTCCAACCTGCATTTCTGGACACGTGCGCAGGAAGCCAAGCGGCGCGGCGCCACGCTGGTGGCGATCGATCCCTACCGTTCGCTGAGTGCCGAGAAATGCCACCGCCATATCGCGCCGATGCCCGGCACCGACGGCGCGCTCGCGCTGGGCATGATCCATGTGCTGGTCCGCGACGGGCTGCTCGACCATGACTACATCGAACGCCACACGGTGGGCTTCGAGGCACTGCGAGAGCGCGCCCAGGCCTATCCGCCGGCACGCGTGGCCGAGATCTGCGGCATTCCGGTCGAAGACATCGAGTGGCTGGCAGGCCTCTACGGCCAGCTGGCGGTGCGCGAGCGCCAGCCGGTGGCGATCCGCCTGAACTACGGCATGCAGCGCGTGCACGGCGGCGGCCAGGCGGTGCGGGCGGTGGCGTGCCTGCCCTCGCTGGTGGGCGCGTGGCGCCATGCCGCCGGGGGGCTGCAGCTGTCGACCTCGGGCTTCTTCCCGATCAACGATGCCGCGCTGCAGCGGCCTGACCTGCTGCCGGGCGGGCCCGGCAAACTGCCGCGCCTGGTCAACATGAGCACCATCGGCGATGCGCTGCTGGCTGACCCCGCGCCCGGCGCGCCGCGGATCGAGGCGGTGGTCGTCTACAACAGCAACCCGGTCGCGGTGGCGCCGGAGTCGGCCAAGGTCGCTGCCGGCTTCGCGCGCGAGGACCTGTTCACGGTGGTGCTCGAGCATTTCCGCACCGATACCGCCGACTACGCCGACATCCTGTTGCCGGCCACCACGCAGCTCGAGCACACCGACGTGCACAAGGCCTACGGCCACACGTATTTCCTCGCCAACAACGCCGCGATCGCACCGATGGGCGAGGCGCTGCCCAATACCGAGATCTTCCGCCGCCTGGCGCAGCGCATGGGTTTCACCGAGCCGTGCTTCGCCGACACCGACGAGGACATCGCCGCGCAGGCGATCCTCCCGGGCGATGCCCGCGCCGCCGGCATCAGCTGGGCGTCGCTCAAGGAGCAGGGCTGGCAGAAGCTGGCGCTGGCGCCGGCACCGTTCGCCGAAGGCGGCTTTCCCACCGCCTCGGGCAAGTGCCAGTTCTATTCCGAGCCGATGGCCCGCGATGGCTTCGACCCGCTGCCCGACTACGTGCCGCAGTACGAGTCCCCCGCGACCGCGCCGGAACTCGCGGCGCGCTACCCGCTGGCGATGATCTCGCCGCCTGCGCGCAACTTCCTGAACAGCTCGTTCGTCAATGTCGACAGCCTGCGCGCCACCGAGGGCGAGCCGCACCTGGACATCCACCCGGCCGACGCCGCCGAGCGCGGCATCGTGCACGGCGCCATGGTGCGCGCCTTCAACGACCGCGGCAGCATGCTGGCGCGCGCCCGCGTGACCGACCGCGCCCGGCGCGGGCTGGTGGTGGGCCTGTCGATCTGGTGGAAGAAGCTGGCCTCGGACGGCAAGAACGCCAACGAACTGACCAGCCAGCGCCTGACCGACCTGGGCCGGGCGCCGGTATTCTATGACTGCCTGGTGCAGGTCGAGGCCTGCACGGAAGGGGCAGTCCAGCCCGCATGAATACCCGGCAAGGCGCGCGGCCGGGCCGCCGGCGCGGGGCGGCAATCCTGGCGGCGTCGGTCATGACGGGCCTGGCCCTGCTCACGGCCGGATGCGAAACCGTGGGCTACTACGCGCAGTCGATCGGCGGCCACCTCGGCGTGATGGCGCAGGCGCAGCCGCTCAACGACGCTATCGCCGGCGCACGCGACGCCAACGACGCGCGCCTGGCGCAACGGCTGGCGCTGGCCGGCCGCATCCGCGACTACGCGTCGCGCGAGCTGAAGCTGCCCGACAACGGCAGCTACCGCCGCTATGCCAACCTGCACCGGCCCTATGTGGTGTGGAGCGTGTTCGCCACGCCCGAGTTGTCGATGGAGCTGCGCAAGTGGTGCTTCCCTATCGTCGGCTGCATCAGCTACCGGGGATACTACGCGCAGGACGACGCCGAGCAGTACGCGCAGGGCCTGCGCCGCGACGGCCTGGAAGCGTACGTCGCAGGCATCCCCGCCTATTCGACGCTGGGCTATTTCGACGACCCGCTGCTCAATACCTTCGTCTACCTGCCGGAGGGCGAGCTGGCGCGGCTGATCTTCCACGAACTGGCGCACCAGGTCGTCTACGTGCGCAACGACACCGCCTTCAACGAGTCCTTTGCCACCGCCGTGGAAGCCGCCGGCGTGGAGCGCTGGCTGGCGGAGGATGCCTCGGAGGATGCGCGCACCAGCTACCGGCAGTACGACGCGCGCCGCCAGCAGTTCCGCGCGCTGCTGCTCGGCACGCGCGACCGGCTGGCGGCGCTGTACCAGACGCCGCTGGACGGCGAAGCCAAGCGCGAGGGCAAGGCCAGGATCTTCGCCGACATGCGCGAGCAATACGCTCGGCTCAAGCTGGAGTGGGGCAACTACAGCGGCTATGACCGCTGGTTCGACCAGCCGCTGACCAATGCCCACCTGGCGGCGGTGGCGACGTACCAGCAGTGGGTGCCGGCCTTTACCGCGCTGCTGGCGCAGTGCGATGGCGACTGGCGCCGCTTCTATGCCGAAGCCGGCCGCATCGGCGCGCTGCCGGCCGCCGAGCGCGAGGCCACGCTGCGCCGGCTGGCGCCGCCCGCTACCCGCGTCGATACGCTGACCGCGAGCGGCACGGCGGCCGGGCCCGACTGACGGCTGGCAGGTATCGATAAAGCGCGGTTTCCCTTCGGGCTGGCCATGTTGAGCGCGCGGCCACGCTGGCAGCCCCATGCCGCCATGCGAGAATTGCGATCATGTCGACCGTACAGAGACCCGCCCCCGCAGACGTTGCGCCCGAGCCCGTGCCGGCACGCATGCAAATCGCCGAGCGCCAGGAAGCGCGCCGCCGCCAGATCCTCGATACCGCCGCGCAGCTCTTCTATACCAAGGGCTATCCCGGCATGACCATGAACGACCTGTGCCGCGCGCTGGGCGTGACCAAGCCGGCGGTCTACTACTACTTCACCGACAAGTACGAGATCTTCGACATCCTGTGCCGCGAGTCGGCGCAGACCTGCCTGCCCGTGATCCGCGAGACCGCCGACCCGGCGCTGCCGGTGCGCGAGCGCCTGCATGCCTGCCTGCTCGAAATGGCACGCCGCTGCGTTGCCTGCCACGTGCCCGCGACGCTCAGCTTCCGCGACCACCAGTACCTGCGCCCCGATACCGTGGCCTGGCTCGACAGCATGGCGCGCGGCTTCTACCGCGACCTGTATGCGTTGCTGGAAGAGGGCAAGCGCGAGGGCGTGTTTGCCTTTGGCGATGCGCGCGTGACGGCGCATGCAATCGGCAGCGTGGTCGGCTTCATGTACACGTGGCACCAGCCGGGCCGCATGGATGACGAGGCGCTTGCGCACGAACTCGCCACCAACATGATGAAGCTGGTGCTGCCCGGCGGAGGTTGAACCCACGGGCCTAGGGGTTATCCCGCTGCCACCGCGGCACCGGTGGCGCATAATGCCCGTCAGGGGCGCGTGCGTAGTGCAATGTCCCCGAGGACTTCGTCTAAGTTGTTGTTTTAACCGAAGCGCCCGTTTAGCATCACGGCAAAATCGAACGACCATTCAGAAATTCAGGAGACGGTGCTATGGACAGGATTTGGCTGAAACACTACCCGGCCGGCGTCCCCGCCGAGATCGATGCCAGCCAGTTTCGTACGCTTGCCCAGCTGCTCGAAGCGTCTTTCCGCACCTATGCCGACCGCAAGGCCTTTGTCTGCATGGACAAGGCCATCACTTACGGCGAACTCGACCAGATGTCCTCGCGCTTCGCCGCGTGGCTGCAGTCGCGCGGGCTGCGTCCCGGCGCGCGCGTGGCAATCATGATGCCGAACGTGCTGCAGTATCCGGTGGTGCTGGCCGCGGTGCTGCGCGCCGGCTTCGTCGTGGTCAATGTCAATCCGCTTTACACCCCGCGCGAGCTGGAGCACCAGCTCAAGGACAGCGGCGCCGAGGCCATTGTCATCCTGGAGAACTTTGCCGCCACGCTGCAGCAGGTGCTGGCCCGCACGCCGGTCAAGCACGTGGTGGTCGCCAGCATGGGCGACTTGCTCGGCGGACTGAAGGGCGCGATCGTCAATTTTGTCGTGCGCAACGTCAAGAAGATGGTGCCGGCGTGGGAGTTGCCCAACTGCGTGCGCTTCAACAGCGTGCTGGCCGAAGGCGGCAGGCTCACGCTGCAGCCGGCGACCACCGGACCTGACGACATCGCCTTCCTGCAATACACCGGCGGCACCACCGGTGTGAGCAAGGGCGCAGTTCTGCTGCACCGTAACGTGGTCGCCAACGTGCTGCAGTCCGAGGCCTGGATGCAGCCGGCGCTGGCCAAGGGCGGCCATATCGACCAGGTCGTCACCATCACCGCGCTGCCGCTGTACCACATCTTCGCGTTGACCGTCTGCTGCCTGCTGGGGATGCGCAGCGGCGGCATGAGCGTGCTGATCCCCAACCCGCGCGATATCCCGGGCTTTATCAAGGAATTGCAGAAGTACAAGTTCAACATGTTCCCGGCGGTCAACACGTTGTACAACGCGCTGATCAACAACCCGGAGATCGCCAAGGTCGACTTCTCCGGCCTGCGCGTGGCCAACGGCGGCGGCATGGCGGTGCAGGAAGCGGTGGCCAAGAAGTGGCTGGACAAGACCGGCTGCCCGATCATCGAGGGCTACGGCCTGTCCGAGACCTCGCCGTCGGCCACCTGCAACCCGACCGACAGCAATGCCTTCTCCGGAACCATCGGCATGCCGCTGCCGTCGACCGAAGTGGTGATCCGCGACGACGATGGCAGGGACCTGCCGCTGGGTCAGCCGGGCGAGATCTGCATCCGTGGCCCGCAGGTGATGGCGGGCTACTGGAACCGCCCGGACGAGACCGCCAAGGTCATGACCGCTGACGGCTTCTTCAAGACCGGCGATATCGGCATCATGGACGAGCGCGGCTACACCAAGATCGTCGACCGCAAGAAGGACATGATCCTGGTGTCGGGTTTCAACGTGTACCCGAACGAAGTCGAAGGCGTGGTGGCCGAGTGCCCGGGCGTGCTGGAAGTGGCCGCGGTGGGCGTGCCCGACACGCACTCTGGCGAGGTGGTCAAGCTGTTCGTGGTCAAGCAGGACCCGGCGCTGACCGAGGCGGACGTGATCGAGTTCTGCAAGGAGCGGCTGACCGGCTACAAGCGGCCGAAGTACGTGGAGTTCCGCACCGAGCTGCCCAAGACCAACGTCGGCAAGATCCTGCGCCGCGAACTGCGCGACAGCCGCAAGGCGGCCTGAGCGCCAGCGCCTGCGCAAACGACAACGGCCTCCGCAACGGAGGCCGTTTGCTTTCCAGCGCCGCTTCCGCGGCTCAGCATTCGTTCGATGGCGCCAGTCTCGGATCCGTACTGCCATCCAGGTAGATCACCCGCACGCACGCGCCCGGCTCCAGGCCAGGTATCGCCGGCGCATTGGCCGATACGAGCGTGCCGTCCATGGTCCGCACCTTGTACTGGAACAGGTCGATCTGCTGCACCGGCGCCGGGCGACTGAACAGCCGGCTCAGGTCGAAGGCAAAGCCTACGCCCACCCCGCCGCCTCCGCCACCTCCCGCGGCACCCACGCCGACGCTGGTACCGCTGCCGTAATAAGCGGGCGCCTGCGCGACGTCCATCCGAGTCAGGAAGGTCCTTTCGGTCACGCGGCCAAGCTTGATGGTGGCGTTCACCGGGGTCATCTGCGGCGGTTGCGGCGTGCTGCTGCAGGCGGCCAGGAGCGGCAGCAGGCCGCACAGCGTGAGGTAGGGTAGCGTCTTCATGGCGAGATCAGGCCGTTCTTGAGCCTGCCGAGTAGTCGGAACAGCGCGCGCCGGTCGGTTTCGGCCAGCCCCGAAAACAGTTGGCCGATCCAATCCTCATGCGCACGCGCCATGCGCGAGAATGCCGCGCGTCCCGCCGGCGTCAGGCGGATCAGGTAGGCGCGGCGGTCGGTGGGCAGCGCCTCGCGCGAGACCAGCCCTTCCTGCTGCAACTGGTCCGTGATGCCGGTGACATTGCCGCCCGTGACCATCATGCGGCGTGACAGCTCGCCCATCTTGAGCCCTTCGGGGTGGCGATCGAGCTGGGCCATCAGGTCGAAGCGCGGCAGCGTGCAGGCAAAATCCTGCCGAAGCCGCGAGCGGATGTCGCCTTCGATCAGGTTGGTGCAGGTCAGCAGCCGCAGCCACAGCCGCAGGGCTTCGTGCTCGGTCTGGTCGGCACGGGTTTCAAGGTCGACCGGCGCGTTCTCGGCGCCGGCGGCAGGGGACAGGTTTGGCATCTTCAGTGCAACGGTGCGCGGGTGTGCGGCGAACGCCGCCGGCGGCTGCCGGATCGGGCCGGCAGTCAACATTTGATGCCTCAAGTATATGCGCGATGCGGACGGTCGCCCCTGCCGGCGATCAAACCGTCGTCAATCGACCTTGGCGCCCGAATCCTTGACCACCTTGGCCCATTTGGTGGTTTCGGCGCGGATCAGCGCCGCGAACTGCTCCGGCGTATTGCCGACCGGTTCGGCACCCTGTGCCTGCAGGCGTTCGCGCACCGCGGGAGCGCCGAGCGCCTTGGCCACTTCCTGCTGGATGCGGTGGACGATTTCCGGCGGTGTCCCGGCGGGTGCCAGCATGCCGAACCAGGAGCTGGCCTCGTACTGCGGCAGGCCGGCCGCCTGGGCGATGGTCGGCACGCCCGGCAGTGCCGGCGAGGGTTTGGCGCTGGTCACGGCCAGCGCCTTGAGCTTGCCGGCCTTGATCAGCGCCATCGACGAAGGCAGGTTGTCGAACATCACCTGCATGGTGCCGCCGGTCAGGTCGGTCAGCGCCGGCCCGCTGCCCTTGTACGGGAAATGGACCATGAAGGTCTTGGTCTGGGTCTTGAACAGCTCGCCGGCCAGGTGGATCGAGGTGCCGTTGCCGCTGGAAGCCATGTTCAGCTTGCCCGGGTTGGCACGCGCGTAGGCGATCAGGTCCTTGACGCTGTCGATCTTGTTCTGCTGCGCGAAGGCCGGGTTGACTACCAGGACGTTCGGCACCGCCGCCACTTCGGTGATGGGTGCAAAGTCCTTGATGGGGTCGAACGGCAGCTTTCCATACAGCGACTGGTTGATGCCGTGGGTGCCGACCGTGCCCATCAGCAGCGTATAGCCGTCCGGCGCCGCCTTGGCGACGATATCGGCGCCGATATTGCCGCCCGCGCCGGGTTTGTTGTCCACCACCACGTTCCAGCCAGGCAGCTTGGCCAGCTCCGCGGCGACGGCGCGGGCCAGGATATCGGTGGTGCCGCCTGCGGCAAACGGGACGACCAGCCGAACCGGCTTGGACGGATACGGATCGGCGGCCAGCGCCGCGGGACTGGCGAGCGCGGCAAGGCTGCCGGACAGCAACAGCGCGACGGCGCGCCGGCGAATGGGTTGCATGCGTGGTCTCCTGGTGTAGCCGCCTCGTGTCGCCGGGCGGTGGCATGTGCATTCTAGTTGGCCGCAATCGGCACGCCGATGGGGTGATGCCCTAAGCGCAAGGCGCCGCACGCCCATGAAAAAAGGCACCCGCAGGTGCCTTTTGAACGATCGGCCGGTGAGGCTGGCGATCAGAACTTGTGGCGGATGCCCAGGGCGACGCCGACCATCTTGTCTTCGCCGGTACCCAGGAAGTAACCATTGGCGAAGCTGATCGCCGAGGTGTCGAAGTTCAGGCCGGCGTTCTTCGAGAAGGCCGTGGTCAGGTACAGGTCGGTGCGCTTGGACACGCTGTAGTCCGCGATAAACGAGATCTGCCAGGGGTTCTTGATGTTGTTGGTGGCGCCGGTGGCAGCCGGGTTGAAGTTCTTGACGTCGTCGTAGTAGTACGCGAGCGTCAGGCCCAGTGCGGGGGTGACCTGGTAGTTGCCGCCGACCCAGTAGTAATTGTCCTTCAGGATCGTATTGTCGTTCGGCGCCTTGCTCATGCCCCAGCGATAGCCGGCCATCAGCTTGGCCGGGCCAAAGGAATAGCTGGCAGCGACCGCGGCCTTCTTGGCCTCCCCGGTGCCGCCGGCGGCGTTCAGGGTCGGGTTGTACTGGTCATAGGCGCCGCTGATGCCGAACGGGCCGGCTGCCCATGAGACGCCTGCACCGTAGCCGGTATCGCGGCGGAACTGGCCCGGGACTTCGCCTCCGCCGGCGACGCCGTTGCCGAACGACCAGTGGGCGACCGCCGTCACCGGACCGAACTTGCCCGTGTACTTGGCCGTGTTGTCCGAGCGGAAGTTCAGGCCCAGTTGCGCCACCACCGGTTCATACTGGGTGGCATAGCCGGCCGGCGAGAAATTGGCCATCATGTCGAACAGCGAGGTGTACTGGCGACCGAAGGTGAAGCGGCCAGCCTGGGCGCTTTCCAGGCCGACATAAGCCTGGCGGCCGAACAGGCGGCCGCCTTGCTGCAGACCGCCATTGTCGAGGCCGAAACCGCTTTCGAGCACGAACAGCGCCTTCAGGCCGCTACCGAGGTCTTCCACGCCGCGCAGGCCCCAGCGGGAGCCGGACAGGCCGCCGGATGACATACGGAAGAGGTTTTCGGCCGGGCCGGTGGCAAAGCCGTTGGCGGACGACGGGATGACGCTCGACATGTTGCTCACGTACTCGATGTTGGCATCCACCACACCGTAGAGCGTGACGCTCGATTGGGCCTGCGCCGCCCCGGCAAATGCGCCAAGCGCTGCCAGCGCCAGAAGCGATTTCTTCATGCTCGTTGATCTCCACTGTAAGAATTATTGGTGACGGCCCGGGGGAACCTCCTGTTGGTCTCCATCCCCCATGCGTCAAACTTCCTTGGAAGTTGCGAAGTACTGTAACAAACAACTTTTCGTTCACCATTCGGGCGCAACCCCCTTGTCTGGTTTTAGCAACTCAGGGTTTCTGAGTAGCGCTCCGCATCGATGCAAGGCGTGGCGCGGGATGCGGCGAATTAGAGGCAAGCTACAATGCGGGTAATCCCGATGCGGTCGCCGCGGGTCGCGCTGCCGCGTGTACCCCACCATGAAGACCTCGGGAGCAAGAAGATCAATCCGCTTGCGCGACATGGACACCCTGATCAAAGAATTCGACGTGGCACTGCGGGCCATCGCCGGGGCAACCCGCTCCGCGCGCGCCAACCCGGCCGACCAGCTGGCGCCGGACACCGAACAGATGAGCGCCGAAGAGCGGCGCCACGTGGCCGGTCTGATGCGCATCAACCATGTCGGCGAGGTTTGCGCCCAGGCCCTGTACCAGGCGCAGAAACTGACCGCGCGCAACGCGACAGTGCGCGCGCAGATGGATGCGGCCGCGCGCGAAGAAGAAGACCACCTGGCCTGGTGCGCCGAGCGGCTGCGCGAGCTGGGCTCGCGCCCGAGCCTGCTCAACCCGCTGTGGTACGCGGGTGCGTTCGCGATCGGCTGGGTTGCGGGCCGGACGGGCGACAAGGTCAGCCTTGGCTTCGTGGCCGAGACCGAGCGCCAGGTCGAGCACCATCTCGGCGGCCACCTGGACCGCCTGCCTGAAGCGGACGGCCGCTCGCGCGCTATCCTCGAGCAGATGCGCGACGACGAGATCCGCCATGGCGCTGCCGCCCGCGATGCCGGCGGCATCCCGCTGCCCGCGCCGGTGCGTGCGCTGATGCGCGGCGCTTCGCGCGTGATGACCACCGCCGCCTACCGCATCTGAAGCGCGGCGGCTGCGCGCCCGGCCTCATTGCCGCTCGCTCGCGGTTGCCCGCCGGCCCTTGATTTTCCAGTGCTGGCGGGCGATTGTTGTATCCTTTCCCCGGGCTGCGTGATAGTCGTTCCCGCCGCCGCCGGCAGTTCTCCTCCCGCAGTTCTCAGGTGGTTTCTCTGCTTTCCTCCCTAACATCTTCATTTCATTAAGGATTCACTTTCACGGTGCGTGAGGTGTGCGCGCTAAGTCATTGTTCTGATTCGAAAAATCTCGTTTGCTGCTCTGCAACCAGCCTTGACCGCCCAAATTGCTTCCTCTAAAGTGGGAAATAGTGTGAGGAAGTGTATTTTTGTGTGAAATTGCGAACCGACCGTGGGATCATTTCGTCACAGTCGGAAACAGAGGGATTCACGCGATTGCCAGCTGCCAGGGGCCACCGGTAGCAGGCAGGGACCGGGAGCGAGCGTGTTTCAGGGAGCATCGGCGCTGTCGCTGGATGCCAAGGGGCGGATGTCCATTCCGTCCAGGCATCGCGAGGCGCTGCAACAGCAGGCTGAGGGCCGGGTGACGCTGACCAAGCACCCGGATGGCTGCCTGCTGCTGTTTCCGCGGCCCGAGTGGGAAACCTTCCGCACGCGCATTGCAGCGCTGCCGATGGATGCGCACTGGTGGAAGCGCATCTTCCTGGGCAACGCCGCCGACGTGGAAATGGACGGAGCAGGCCGGGTGCTGATCGCACCGGAGCTGCGCAGTGCCGCCATGCTCGACAAAGAGGTCATGCTGCTCGGCATGGGCAGTCATTTCGAAGTGTGGGATGCCGCGACCTACGCCGCCAAGGAACAGCAGGCGATGGCGCAAGGCATGCCCGAAGCATTGAAAAATTTCTCTTTCTGAAGAGGTCATGAGTCCTACCGGAACGCCGGCAACCCCCGCCCTGCGCCATCGCACCGTGCTGCTGGACGAGGCCGTCGACGCCCTGGTCTGGCGCCCGGACGGCGTCTACGTGGACGGCACCTTCGGCAGGGGAGGGCACAGCCGGGCGGTACTGGCCCGGCTGGGGCCAGACGGGGCCCTGGTCGCGTTCGACAAGGACCCAGCAGCAATCGCAGAAGCGGGCACCATCGGGGATGCCCGCTTCTCCATTGAGCACGCCAGCTTTGCGGACATGGCAGAGCGCCTGGCCGGGCGCGGCCACGTGGCCGGCGTGCTGCTCGACCTGGGGATCAGCTCGCCCCAGATCGATGAGGCGGCGAGGGGGTTTTCCTTTCGTTTCGAGGGCCCGCTGGACATGCGCATGGACACCACGCGCGGCATTACCGCCGCGCAGTGGCTGGCGCAGGCGGATGAGCAGGACATTGCCAGGGTGATACGAGACTATGGGGAAGAACGGTTTGCTGTACAGATTGCAAAGGCGATTGTTGCTCGCCGGCGCGAACCCGGCGATGGCGGACCCATCGCCACTACTGCCGACCTTGCCGCGCTCGTGGCGAAAGCCGTCAAAACACGCGAGAAGGGCCAGGACCCTGCGACCCGCACCTTTCAGGCTCTACGGATTCACGTCAATCAAGAGCTTGAGGACCTCGAAAGAGGTCTGAAGGCGGCTTATGACCTGTTGCAGGTAGGGGGACGCCTGGTGGTGATCAGCTTCCATTCGCTGGAGGACCGCATCGTCAAGCGGTTCATGGCGGCGCACGCCCGTCCCCAGCAGGATGCCGACCCGGCCCTGCGCCGCGCGCCGCTGCGCGCGGCCGACCTGCCGCAGCCCACGCTGCGCCTGCTCGGACGCTCCAAGCCCGGCGCCGAAGAGGTAGCCGCCAATCCGCGCGCGCGCTCGGCCGTGATGCGCGTGGCCGAGAAACTGGCTCCGGCCGGCGGAGGCGTGCGCGCATGAACCGCCTGACTTTCTTCCTTCTGGCCGCGCTGATCCTGTGCGCGCTCTCGCTGGTAAGCGCCCAGCACCAGGCGCGCACGCTGTTCGTGGCGCTGGAGCGGGCACAGTCGGAAGAACGCCAGCTCGACATCGACTGGGCGCGCCTGCAGTACCAGCAGAGCTCGCTCGGCAAGAGCGCGCGCATCGCCGATGCCGCGCGCGCGCAGCTGAAGATGGCACCGGCCAACCCCGGCAAGACCCAGTACCTGTCGGGCATCGTGCTGCCGCCGGCGCAGCCCGCGCCGGCCAGCGAGGCGGAGGCGCGCCAATGAGCATGGCCCGACCCAACCCGCCCGGCCGCAACGGCAACGGCACTCCGTCGCGCCCGCGCAGCGGCCAGTTCTCGGCCAGCCCGGTGCTGGGGCTGCGCCTGCCGATGTGGCGCTCCAAGCTGGTGGTGTTCCTGATGTTCGCGGCTTTTGTCGCGCTGGCGCTGCGCGCCGCATGGATCCAGGGCCCGGGCAACCAGTTCTACGAGGCCGAGGGCAAGAAGCGCTTCCAGCGCACGCTGGAACTGCCGGCCACGCGCGGCAAGATCCTGGACCGCAATGGCCTGGTGCTGGCCACCAGCCTGCCGGTCAAGGCGATCTGGGCGGTGCCCGAGGATGTGCCCAACCAGGTCGAGCTGGCCAAGATCCGCCAGCTGGCCAGGCTGCTCGGCATGTCGGAGAAGGACCTCGGCAAGAAGCTGTCGGAGGACAAGGGCTTTGTCTACCTGAAGCGCCAGGTGCTGCCCGACGTCGCCGACAAGATCGCCGCGCTCAAGATCGAGGGCATCCACCAGACCCGCGAGTACAAGCGCTTCTACCCGGAAGGGGAGGCGATGGCGCATATCGTGGGCTTCACCAATGTGGAAGACCGCGGGCAGGAAGGCGTGGAGCTGGCGCGCGAAACCGGCCTGGCCGGCCGCCCCGGCGCGCGCCAGGTGATCAAGGACCGCCTCGGCCGCGTGGTCGAGGATGTCGGCATCCTGAAGACCCCGCGCGACGGCGAAGACATCCAGCTGTCGATCGACGCCAAGATCCAGTACCTCGCCTACAACGAACTCAAGGCCGTGGTAGATAAGCACAAGGCCAAGGCCGCCAGCGCCGTGGTGCTCGACGCCCAGACCGGCGAGGTGCTGGCGCTGGCCAACTGGCCCACCTACAACCCCAACGACCGCACCCGGCTGTCCGGCGAGCAGTTGCGCAACCGCGTGTTGACCGACACCTTCGAACCCGGCTCGATGATGAAGCCGATCACCGTGGGGCTGGCGTTGCAGCTCAAGCGCGTGACGCCGTCGACGGTGATCACCACCACCGGCAAGTACCAGTTCGAAGGCGCCACCATCAGCGATACCCACAACTACGGCGCCCTCACCGTCAGCGGCGTGATCCAGAAATCGTCCAACATCGGCACGACCAAGATCGCGATGCTGATGAAGCCGCAGGAGATGTGGGATATGTACACCAGCATCGGCCTGGGCCAGGCGCCCAAGATCGGCTTCCCTGGCGCGGTGGCAGGGCGCGTGCGTCCGTTCAAGAGCTGGCGTCCGATCGAGCAGGCCACCATGTCGTACGGCTACGGCCTGTCGGTGTCGCTGTTCCAGATGGCGCATGCCTACACCATCTTCGCGCACGACGGGGAGCTGATCCCGGTCACCATGTTCCGCGCCAACGGTCCGGCCACCGGCGAGCGCATCCTGTCGCCGCAGGTGGCGCGCGACGTGCGCGCCATGATGGAAACCGTGACCGCGCCCGGCGGCACCGCGCCCGAGGCGCAGGTGATGGGCTATCGCGTCGGCGGCAAGACCGGCACCGCCTACAAGCACGAAGGCCGCGGCTATAACCGCAGCAAGTACCGCGCCTCGTTCATCGGCCTGGCGCCGATGTCCAACCCGCGCATCATCGTCGCCGTCAGCGTCGACGAGCCTACCGCCGGCAGCCACTACGGCGGCCTGGTGGCGGGCCCGGCGTTCGCCGCCATCACCGGCGGCACGCTGCGCGCACTGAATGTCCAGCCCGATTCGCCGATCCGCCAGCTGGTGGTCAGCGACAAGGTGCCGGAAAGCGAACCGTGGAGCGCGACCCAATGACGGCCAAGCCCCTGCTCCCGCTCGAGGTGACCACCCAGGCCAGCAACGCGCTGGCCTGGCTGCGTACCAACGTGGCCGCTTCGGCGCAGTTGACGGGCGATAGCCGCCGGCTGGCGCGCGGCGACGTGTTCTTTGCCTACGTGCTCGGCAACGAGCGCCTGGCCACAGACGGGCGGCCCTATATCCAGCAGGCCATCGCGGCCGGCGCCGGTGCCATCGTCTATGAGGCTGAAGGCTTCGACTGGCCATTTGGCGACGTCGTGCCGCATCTGGCGGTCAGCAACCTGCATCAGCTGGCCGGCCCGATCGCCGCCGGCTGGCACGGGAATCCGGTGCGCGGCCTGGCCGTGACCGGGATCACCGGCACCAACGGCAAGACCTCGTGCAGCCAGTGGCTGGCGCGCGTGCTGCAGGCCGCTGGCACGCCCTGCGCGACCGTCGGCACGCTCGGCACAGGCTTCCCCGGCGCACTGCAGGCGACCGGCTTCACCACGCCCGACGCGGTGCAGCTGCAGGCCAGCCTGGCGGCGCTGCACGACGCCGGCGCGCGGGCCGTGGCGATGGAAGTGTCCTCGCACGGCCTGGAGCAGGAGCGCGTGGCCGGCACGCATTTCACGGTGGCGGTACTCACCAACCTGACGCAGGACCACCTCGACTACCACGGCTCGATGACCGAGTACGAGGCCGCCAAGGAGCGCCTGTTCCAGTGGGACGGCCTGCGCACCGCAGTGGTCAACCGCGACGACGCCATGGGCCAGCGGCTGCTGGCGGCGGACGCGGCCGCAATCGCCGCGCCGCACGTGATCGAATACGGCATCGACGGCCCCGGCGCCGCCACGGTGCGACGCCCGCGCGGCGAATGGCTGCGCGCCACCAACGTGCGCGCCACGCCCAACGGCACCGCTTTCCATATCGACGGCAGCTTCGGCAGCACCGAGATGGCCACGCCCATGATCGGCGCCTTCAACGTCAGCAACCTGCTGGCGGTGCTGGGCGCGGCGCTGGCCAACGGCGTGGCATGGAATGCGGCGCTGGCGGCGCTGCGCGCGCTGACGCCGGTCGAGGGCCGCATGGAATTGTTCGGCGCCAACGGTGGCGATGCCGGGCTGGGCCCGCTTGCGGTGGTCGACTACGCTCACACCCCTGACGCGCTGGAACAGACGCTGGCCGCGCTGCGCCCGGTGGCGCAGGCGCGTAATGGCCGCCTGTGGTGCGTGTTCGGCTGCGGCGGCGATCGCGACCCGATCAAGCGCCCGCTGATGGGCGCGGTGGCCGAACGCCTGGCCGACGAGGTCATCCTGACCAGCGACAACCCGCGCAGCGAGGACCCGCAGGAGATCCTGGACGCGATCGCCGACGGCATGGCCGACCGCGCGCGCGGCCGCCAGATCGAGGATCGCGCCGCCGCCATCCTTTACGCCATCCGGCACGCGGCTTCGGCCGACGTGGTGCTGGTGGCAGGCAAGGGCCACGAGGCCACCCAGGAGATCCAGGGGCGCAAGCGCCCGTTCTCCGATCGCGAGCATGTCCGCCTGGCGCTAGCCACCCGTGGAGTATCGGCATGAGCCAGACCACCATGACCACCTTGCAGGACGCCGCCGGCTGGATTGCCGGCGCGCGCGTTTCCGGCGACGGCGCCGTTGCGTTCTCGCGCGTGCAGACCGACAGCCGCACCGTCGAGCCCGGCGACCTGTTCGTCGCGCTGAAGGGCGAGCGCTTCGATGCGCATGACTTCATCGCCGACGTGGTGGCCAAAGGCGCCGCGGCCGTGCTGGTGAGCCGTGAAGTCGATGCTGGCGTGCCAGCCATTGTCGCCCCCGACACCCGCATCGCGCTGGGCGAGCTGGGTGCCGGCTGGCGCCGCCGGTTCACGCTGCCCGCGGTGGCGGTGACCGGCAGCAACGGCAAGACCACGGTCAAGGAAATGATCGCGGCGATCTTCGCTGCGGCGGTGGGCGAAGACCAGCGTCTGGCCACCGGTGGCAACCTGAACAACGACATCGGCCTGCCGCTGACGGTGCTGCGCCTGCGCGCCACGCACAAGCTGGCAGTGCTGGAGCTCGGCATGAACCATCCGGGCGAGACCGTCTACCTGGCCGGCATCGCCCAGCCCACCGTGGCGGTCATCACCAACGCGCAGCGCGAGCACCAGGAATTCATGGTCAGCGTGGAAGCCGTGGCGCACGAGCACGCGGCCGCGATCGCGGCGCTGCCGGCGGACGGCGTGGCGGTATTCCCGCTCGACGAGGAAAGCGGCGGTGCCTATGCACCGGTCTGGCGCGAGGCCGCCGGTGCGCGCCGGGCGCTGTCGTTCGGCACCTCGCAGCGCGCGGACGTGCACGCCACCATGGCATTGGTCGACGGCGTGCAGGTAATGCAGGTGCGCGCGCCGGGCCATGCGTTTGAAGTCAGGCTTGCGCTGCTGGGCGAGCACAACGTGCGCAACGCGCTCGCGGCGATCGCCTGCGCGCTGGCCGCGGGCGTGCACGTGCCGGCGATCCAGGCGGGGCTGGCCGGCTTCCAGGCGGTCAAGGGCCGGCTGCAGGTGAAGTACACGCCGGGCGGCACGGTGGTCATCGACGACACCTACAACGCCAACCCCGATTCCATGCGCGCCGCCATCGACGTGCTGGCCGGTTTTGCCGCGCCGCGCATGCTGGTGCTGGGCGACATGGGCGAGGTCGGCAACCAGGGGCCGGCGTTCCACGAAGAGATCGGCGCCTACGCGCAGGCGCGCGGCGTCGACGCGCTGTGGGCCGCCGGCGAACTGGCCGTGCACGCGGTGCGCGCGTTCGGCGCCAACGGCCGCCATTTCGGCAGCGTGGAAGACCTGGCAAAGGCCTTGGAGGAAGACAGCGGGGGCATGGTGGCGCAAGCGGGCGCCATGCTGGTGAAGGGATCGCGCTTCATGCGCATGGAACGGATCGTCGCTGCGCTGGTCGCAGACACTTCCGCACATTAACGAAGACAACACGATGTTATTGGCTCTGGCCCAGTGGCTGCAAAACGACTACAGCTTCCTCCGGGTCGTCAACTACCTGACATTCCGCGCGGTGATGGCAAACCTCACCGCGCTGCTGATCGGCCTGACGTTTGGTCCGTGGGTGATCCGCAAGCTGACCGAACTGAAGGTCGGCCAGGCGGTGCGCACCATCGGCCCGCAGACGCACCTGGTCAAGTCCGGCACGCCGACCATGGGCGGCGTGCTGGTGCTGGTGTCGATCGCCGTCTCGACGCTGCTGTGGTGCGATTGGGGCAACCGCTTTATCTGGGTGGTGATGCTGGTCACCTTCGGCTATGGCGCCATCGGCTGGGTCGACGACTACCGCAAGGTGGTCTATCGGGACCCGCGCGGCATGTCGAGCCGCGAAAAGTTTTTCTGGCAGACGCTGATCGGCCTTGTGGCCGCGGTCTACCTGGCGTTCTCGGTGTCCGAAAGCAGCAATGTGCGGGTCTGGGAGCTGTTCCTGAACTGGGTCGAGGGCGGGCTGTCGCTCGACATGCCGTACAAGTCCAACCTGATCGTGCCTTTCTTCAAGGAGATCAGCTACCCGCTGGGCGTAGCCGGCTTCATCGTGCTGACCTACCTGGTGATCGTGGGCTCGAGCAACGCCGTGAACCTGACCGATGGCCTGGACGGCCTGGTGATCATGCCGGTGGTGCTGGTCGGCGGCGGGCTGGGCGTGTTTGCCTACGTGATGGGCAACGCGGTCTACAGCAAGTACCTGCTGTTCCCGCATATCCCGGGCGCGGGGGAACTGCTGATCTTCTGTTCCGCGCTGGGTGGGGCAGGGCTGGCCTTCCTCTGGTTCAACGCGCACCCGGCACAGGTGTTCATGGGCGACGTGGGCGCGCTGGCGCTGGGCGGCGCGCTGGGCACGATCGCGGTGATCGTGCGCCAGGAGATCGTGCTGTTCGTGATGGGCGGCATCTTCGTGGTGGAAACGCTGTCCGTGATGGCGCAGGTCACATGGTTCAAGATCACCAAGCGCCGTTATGGAGAGGGCAGGCGGCTGTTTCGGATGGCGCCGCTGCACCACCATTTCGAGCTGGGCGGCTGGAAGGAAACGCAGGTCACGGTGCGCTTCTGGATCATCACCATGTTGCTGGTGCTGATCGGGTTGTCGACGCTGAAGTTGCGTTAATGGTTGTGCCGATGGCGATGGCCGCGGCGCTTTCTAAATAGAAACAGGAAACCAAAGGCAGGAAATCGAAGTGTTTGGCGAGCTGCAGAAACCTCATGTGCTGGTACTTGGCCTCGGCGAATCGGGGCTGGCCATGGCGCGCTGGTGTGGCCTGAACGGCTGCGCGGTGCGCGTGGCCGACACGCGCGAGGCGCCCGCCAACCTTGTCTTCCTGCAGGCCGAGCTGACTTCGGCCGAGTTCGTGGGCGGCCCGTTCGCGGAAAGCCTGCTCGACGATATCGGCCTGGTGGCGATCAGCCCCGGCTTGTCGCCGCTGGACGCCGGCACCGGTGCCTTGCTGGCCGCCGCGCAGGCGCGCGGCATTCCGGTGTGGGGCGAGATCGAGCTGTTCGTGCGCGCGCTCAGGCACCTCGAAGCCGAATCCGGCTACGCGCCGAAGCTGCTCGCGATCACCGGCACTAATGGCAAGACCACCACCACGGCGCTGACGGGCCGGCTGGTCGAGCGCGCCGGCAAGACCGTGGCGGTGGCGGGCAATATCAGCCCGTCGGCGCTGGACAAGCTGTCGGCATGCATCGCCTCGGCCACGCTGCCGGAGGTGTGGGTGCTGGAACTCTCCAGCTTCCAGCTGGAGACCACGCATACGCTGGCGCCGGATGCGGCCACCGTGCTCAACGTGAGCCAGGACCATCTCGACTGGCACGGCTCGATGGAAGCCTACGCCGCATCCAAGGCGCGCATCTTCGGGCCCGCCGGCAGCGAGTGCGTGCAGGTGCTGAACCGCAATGACAAGCTGACGCTGGACATGGCGCGGGCGGGCCGCAAGCCGGTGACCTTCGGCATCGACCTGCCGGAAGTGCCGGGCAGCTTCGGCATCCTGCGCGAGGGCGGCATGCCCTGGCTGGTGCTGGCCGAACCCGATTCGGAAGCGGAAGGGGAGGGCAGGCCGCGCCGCCGCAAGGCCGCCGAAGCTTCCGAGGAAGCCGTGCCGCTGCGCCACAAGCGCCTGATGCCGGCCGACGCGCTGCATATCCGCGGCATGCACAACGCCACCAATGCCATGGCGGCGCTGGCGCTGTGCCGTGCCATCGACCTGCCGATGAACGCCTTGCTGCACGGACTGCGCGAGTACCGCGGCGAGCCGCACCGCGTGGAGTGGGTGGCCACCATCGATGACGTCGAGTATTTCGACGACAGCAAGGGCACCAATGTCGGCGCAACCGTGGCCGCGCTGTCCGGGCTGGACAAGCGCGTGGTGCTGATCGCCGGCGGCGAAGGCAAGGGCCAGGACTTCTCGCCGCTGGCCGCGCCGGTGGCGCAATACGCGCGCGCAGTCGTGCTGATCGGCCGCGCTGCCGCCGAGTTGCGCGATGCGTTGCAGGGCAGCGGCGCCAGCCTGGCCGATGCCGCCACGCTGGAAGAAGCCGTGGCCAAGGCCACGGAACTGGCCGAGCGCGGCGACGTCGTGCTGCTGTCGCCGGCCTGCGCCAGCCTCGACATGTTCCGCAACTACGTGCACCGCGCCGAGGTATTCCGCGCCGCGGTGGAAGAACTGGCCCTGTCCCGGGGGATCCTGCCATGAGCGACGCGCAGGTCAAGCGCAGCGGGTTTATCGGCGCCACCATCGGCAATGCCTGGGGTGGCCTGCGTGACGCGGTATCGGGCGTCAAGCCCACGCGCTCGCGCATGATGGAGTACGACCAGCCGCTGCTGTGGGTCGCGATCATGCTGCTCGCGCTCGGCCTGGTGATGGTCTTTTCGGCCTCGATCGCGCTGCCGGATTCGCCGCGCTACGCCAACTACCGCGAAAGCCATTTCCTGATGCGGCATGCGTTTGCGCTGTTTATCGGGCTCTCGGTCGGGCTGGTGGCGTTCCAGGTGCCGGTGAAGGTATGGGACCGCTATGCGCCCAAGCTCTTTGTCGTCGCGCTGATCCTGCTGGTGATCGTGCTGGTGCCGTTCGTCGGCAAGGGCGTGAACGGCGCGCGCCGCTGGATCCCGCTGGGCGTGATGAATTTCCAGCCGTCCGAGCTGATGAAGCTGGCGGTGGTGCTGTATGCCGCCAACTACACCGTGCGCAAGCAGGAGTGGATGCAGACCGTGGCCAAGGGCTTCCTGCCGATGGGCGTGGCGGTGGTGGTGGTCGGCATGCTGCTGCTGCTCGAGCCCGACATGGGCGCGTTCCTGGTGATCGCGGCGGTGGCGATGGGCATCCTGTTCCTGGGCGGCATCAACGGCAAGCTGTTCGCCGGGCTGGTCGGCGTGGCAGTGGGCGCGTTCGCGCTGCTGATCACGGCGTCGCCGTGGCGGCGCGAGCGGATCTTTGCCTACCTGAACCCGTGGGAAGAGAGCAACGCGCTGGGCAAGGCCTACCAGCTGACGCACTCGCTGATCGCCTTCGGACGCGGCGAGTGGACCGGGGTCGGGCTGGGCGGCAGCATCGAGAAGCTGCATTACCTGCCCGAGGCGCATACCGACTTCATCCTCGCGGTGATCGGCGAGGAATTCGGCTTTGTCGGCGTGCTGGTGGTGATCGTGCTGTTCTACTGGCTGGTGCGGCGCGCCTTCAATATCGGCCGCATCGCGCTGCAGCTCGACCGCACCTTTGCCGGCCTGGTGGCCAAGGGCATCGGTGTGTGGATCGGCTGGCAGACCTTCATCAACATGGGCGTGAACCTGGGCCTGCTGCCGACCAAGGGGCTGACGCTGCCGCTGGTGAGCTATGGCGGGTCGGGGATTCTGATGAACTGCGTGGCGTTGGCGATCCTGCTGCGTATCGATTATGAAAATCGCGTGCTGATGCGTGGAGGGAAGGTATGACGCAGCCACGCACCCTGCTCGTGATGGCCGGCGGCACCGGGGGACATGTGTTCCCGGGGCTGGCGGTCGCGCATGCGTTGCGCGAGCAGGGCTGGAACATCGTCTGGCTGGGCAACCGCACCGGCATGGAAGCCACGCTGGTGCCCAAGCACGATATCCCGATGGAATTCATCCAGTTCGGCGGGCTGCGTGGCAAGGGGCTGGTGACCAAGTTCCTGCTGCCGCTGAACCTGCTGCGCGCATTCTGGCAGAGCATCGGCGCGCTGCGCCGGGTAAAGCCGAACGTGGTGCTGGGCATGGGCGGGTATATCACCTTCCCGGCTGGCATGATGGCCTCGCTGCTGGGCCGCCCCCTGGTGCTGCACGAGCAGAACTCGATCGCCGGCCTGGCCAACAAGGTGCTGGCCAAGGTGGCCGACCGCGTGCTGTGCGCGTTCCCGGACACGCTGCCCGGCGGCGAATGGACCGGCAACCCGGTGCGCGAGGAACTGGCGCACCTGGATGCGCCCGAGTCCCGTTACGACCAGCGTACCGGTCCGCTGCGCATCCTGGTGGTGGGCGGCAGCCTGGGCGCCGCGGCGCTGAACGAGGTGGTGCCGAAGGCGATCGCGCTGTTGCCGGAAAGCGAGCGTCCGGTGGTGACGCACCAGGCGGGTGCCAAACAGATCGACACGCTGCGCGCCAACTACGCGGCGGCGCAGGTGCCGGCACAGACCCTGCCGTTCATCGACGACATGGCGCGTGCCTATGCCGATGCCGACCTGGTGATCTGCCGCGCCGGCGCAATGACGGTGTCGGAAGTGGCCGCGGCGGGCGTGGCGGCGCTGTTCGTGCCGTTCCCGCATGCCGTGGACGACCACCAGACCACCAACGCAAAGTTTTTGTCCAGCCAGGGCGCGGCCCTGCTGGTGCAGCAAGACGACCTGACGGCCGAGGGCCTGGCGCAAACCATCGCCAGCCTGACCCGGCCGCAGCTGAAAGACATGGCGCGCCTGGCGCGCGGACTGGCCAAGCCTGAGGCAACCCGGCGCGTCGCCGAGGTGTGCAGCCAGCTGGCCAGGGACTGAAATGAGCGAAGCAGCAATCCAATGAAGCATATCGTCAAAAACATCCACTTCGTGGGCATCGGCGGGGCCGGCATGAGCGGCATCGCCGAGGTCCTGCTGAACCTGGGCTACAAGGTCTCGGGTTCCGACGTGGGCAGCAATGCCGCCACGCGGCGCCTGGCGTCGCTGGGCGCAACGGTCATGCACGGGCATGACGCGGCCAACGTGACCGGCGCCAATGCCGTGGTGGTGTCGACCGCGGTCAGCGGCGACAACCCCGAGGTGCTGGCCGCTCGCAGCAAGCGCATCCCGGTGGTGCCGCGCGCGGTGATGCTGGCCGAACTGATGCGCCTGAAGCAGGGCGTGGCCATCGCCGGCACGCACGGCAAGACCACCACCACCAGCCTGGTGGCATCGGTGCTGGCAGAGGGCGGGCTGGACCCGACCTTCGTCATTGGCGGCCGGCTCAACTCCGCGGGCGCCAACGCGCGCCTGGGCACCGGCGACTTCATCGTGGCCGAGGCGGATGAGTCCGACGCGTCGTTCCTGAACCTGTTCCCGGTCATCGAGGTCATCACCAATATCGATGCCGACCACATGGACACCTACGGGCACGATTTCGCCCGGCTCAAGCAGGCGTTCATCGAATTCACGCAGCGCCTGCCGTTCTACGGCATCGCCGTGCTGTGCGTGGACGATCCCAACGTGCGCGAGATCCTGCCGCTAGTGTCCAAGCCGGTGGTGCGCTACGGGTTTGCCGAAGACGCGCAGATCCGCGCGGTGGACGCGCGCGCGGTCGATGGGCAGATGCACTTCACCGTGATGCGCCAGCTCAACGGCCATGTCGAGCCGCCGCTGGACATCGTGCTGAACCTGCCCGGCATGCACAACGTGCAGAACGCGCTGGCGGCGATCGCCATTGCCACCGAGCTGGAAGTGCCGGACGCCGCCATCGTCAAGGCGCTGCGCGAGTTCCACGGCGTGGGCCGCCGCTTCCAGCGCTACGGCGAAGTGGCCACCACCGACGGTGCCGGCACCTTCACGCTGGTGGACGACTACGGCCACCACCCGGTGGAAATGGCTGCCACGCTGGCCGCGGCGCGCGGCGCGTTCCCGGGCCGCCGCCTGGTGCTGGCGTTCCAGCCGCACCGATTCACTCGTACGCGGGATTGCTTTGAGGACTTCGTCAAAGTGCTGGGCACCGTCGATGCCCTGCTGCTGTCCGAGGTCTATGCCGCCGGCGAGACCCCGATCGTGGCCGCCGACGGCCGTGCGCTGACCCGCGCGTTGCGCGTGGCCGGCAAGGTAGAACCTGTTTTCGTGGAGCAGATGGAAGAGATGCCGCAGGCCATCCTGAATGCTGTCCGGCCCGGCGATGTGGTCGTGACGATGGGCGCCGGCTCGATCGGCGGCGTGCCGGGGCAACTGGTGTCATACCAGCAGACGCAACAGTCGGGAGGCCAGCAATGAGCTTCGTCGCCCATCCCAATATCGATCCCAAGTCGCTGGGCAAGGTCGGCGTGCTGTTCGGCGGCCGTTCCGCCGAGCGCGAGATCTCGCTGATGTCGGGCAACGGCGTGCTGGCCGCGCTGCAGTCGCGCGGCGTCGACGCGCATGGCTTCGATCCCGGCCTGCAAAGCGTGGCCGAGCTGGCCGCGGCCAAATTCGACCGCGTCTTTATCGCGCTGCACGGCCGCTACGGCGAAGACGGCACCATCCAGGGCCTGCTGGAACAGCTGGGCGTGCCCTACACCGGCAGCGGCGTGCTGGCGTCGGCGCTGGCGATGGACAAGCAGGCCACCAAGCGCCTGTGGACCACCCATGACCTGCCCACGCCGCGCTTCGCCATGCTGCACGCCGACACGGATTTCGACGCGGTGGTTGCCGACCTGGGCCTGCCGCTGATCGTCAAGCCGGCGCGCGAAGGCTCGTCGATCGGCCTGACCAAGGTGACGGCGGCCGACCAGATGCGTGAGGCGTTCGAGAAAGCCGAGGCGCTGGACAACGACGTCATCGCCGAGACCTTCATCGACGGCGCCGAGCTGACCTGCCCGATCGTGGGCGAGGGCGACACCGCCGAAGCGCTGCCGGTGATCCGCATCGTCGCGCCCGAAGCCAACTACGACTATCAAAATAAATACTTTACTGACGATACCCAATACTTGTGCCCGTCAGGGCTGGACCCCGAAATCGAAAAGGAAGTCCAGGCGCTGGCGGTGCAGTCCTACCGCGTGCTGGGCTGCCGCGGCTGGGCGCGCGCCGACGTGATGCTGCGCGCCGACGGCAAGCCGTTCCTGCTCGAGATGAATACCTCGCCCGGCATGACCGGCCATTCGCTGGTGCCGATGGCGGCGCGCGCAGTCGGCATCAGCTACGAGGACTTCGTGCTGCAGGTGGTGGCCGCCGCGACGCTGGACCTGCACCCGAACGAGCACTGGAAGCCTGAATAACCGAGAACCCGCCTGGACCATGTGGCATAACGCACGCCTGCTCAACCTGATCGCCACCACGCTGTACGCCGTGGTGGCGTTGATGGCGCTCGCGGCCGGCCTGCTGTGGCTGGCGCAGCGGCCGGTGTTTGCCATCACCCACGTGGAGATCGCGCCGATGGACGGCGGCGCGCTGCGCCACGTGAACGCCCCCAGCGTGCGTGCCAGCGCGCTGGGCAAGCTGTCGGGCAACTTCTTCACGCTCGACCTGACCGCGGCACGGCAGGCGTTCGAGTCGGTGCCGTGGGTGCGGCGCGCCAGCGTGCGGCGCGAGTGGCCCAACGGCCTGGCCGTGGAGGTCGAGGAGCACGAGGCGCTGGGGACGTGGGGCTCGCCGGAGAGCGGGCGCCTGCTCAATACCTACGGCGAAATCTTCGTGGCCAACACCGCCGAGGCGGAAGAAGACGCACAGCTGCTGGCGCTTGACGGGCCGCCGGACAGCGAGGGCGACGTGATCGAGAAGCTCGAGGTCATGCGCCAGTGGTTCAAGCCATTGCATACCGAGCCGCTGGCGGTGACGCTGTCGGGCCGCTATGCCTGGCGGGCCAGGCTGTCCAACGGCATGGTGGTCGAGCTTGGCCGCGAGCAGAACGATGAAGACCGCGCTGCAATGGACAAGCGGGTCAGGCGTTTCGTCGCTGCGTGGCCGCAGGTCACCGAGCAGTGGGGCAAGCAGATCGACTACGCCGACCTGCGTTATCCCAACGGCTTTGCCATCCGTGCCGCCAACGCCCGCTTCCTGACCGAGGCGCAGATCGCCGCGGCGGTGCGGGCCGAGAAGGCGGAGCGGGCAGCGAAGGCGGCCCGGGCTACGCAGGCGGCAGCAGCGGTTTCCGGTACTTCCAACAACAATCCGACGCGACTGAAGAGCAAGAACGCGGAGAAAACCCGATGAGCAAGGAATACAAGGACCTGTTGGTCGGTCTCGATATCGGCACCTCGAAGGTGGCGGCGGTGGTCGCAGAACTGCGCCCCGACGGCAGCTACGAGGTGATCGGGATGGGCCAGTCGGAGTCCAAGGGTCTGAAGAAAGGGGTCGTGGTCAATATCGAGGCCACCGTGCAGTCGATCCAGAAAGCACTGGAAGAGGCTGAGCTGATGGCCGACTGCAAGATCTCGGAGGTCTTTACCGGCATTGCCGGCAGCCATATCCGCAGCTTCAACTCCAGCGGCATGGTGGCGATCAAGGACAAGGAGGTCACGCAGACCGACGTGGCGCGCGTGATCGAGACCGCCAAGGCGGTCAATATCCCGACCGACCAGCAGATCCTGCACATCCTGACGCAGGAATTCATCATCGACGGCCAGGAAGACGTGCGCGAGCCCATCGGCATGAGCGGCATCCGCCTGGAAGTGAAGGTGCATATCGTCACCGGCGCCGTCAGCGCCGCGCAGAACATCGTCAAGTGCGTGCGCCGCTGCGGCCTGGAAGTGCATGACCTGATCCTGCAGCCGCTGGCGTCCAGCCTGGCGGTGCTGACCGAGGACGAGAAGGAACTGGGCGTGGTGCTGGTCGACATCGGCGGCGGCACCACCGATATCGCCATCTTCAGCGAAGGCGCGATCCGCCATACGGCCGTGATCCCCATCGCCGGCGACCAGATCACCAACGACATCGCCATGGCGCTGCGTACGCCGACGCCGGACGCCGAGGACATCAAGATCCAGTACGGCATCGCCAAGCAGGCCATCGCCGATCCGGAAGACATGATCGAGGTGCCGGGCGTGGGCGATCGCGGCACGCGCACGCTCAGCCGCCAGGCGCTGGCCGCGGTGATCGAGCCGCGCATCGAAGAGCTGTACTCGCTGGTGCACCAGGTGGTGCGCGAGTCGGGCTACGAAGAGCTGCTGTCGTCCGGCGTGGTCATCACCGGCGGTACCGCGATGATGCCGGGCATGGTCGAGCTGGGCGAGGACATCTTCCTCAAGCCCGTGCGCGTGGGCGTGCCGGAGTATCGCGGCAACCTGCACGAGGTGGTGAAGAGCCCGCGCTATGCGACGGTGATGGGCCTGCTGCTGGAAGGCCGCGTGCAACGGATGCGCGGGCGCAAGGTCGCGGTGCAGAGCGGGTCGGTCAAGCAGGTGTGGACCCGCATGAAGGAATGGTTCGTCGGCAATTTCTGATCGATGTTCCGATCGACGCGGAAATTACCGGGCTGAAGATGCAACGGCGCGCGAATGGCTTTGTCTACCGGACATGCGTTGGCGCGTTGAGTGAAGTTTATTGGTTCTTTTCTTAATGGTTTCTTGTTCAGAAACCAGGGGTTGCGGCGGGGAGGCTGCATCGTCTGGGGACTGATTCTTCTCGGAGGCAGTGATGGACTTTGACATGATCGAAACGGAAGTGATGGACGGCACCATCATCAAGGTGGTCGGCGTGGGCGGCGCGGGCGGCAATGCCGTGCAGCACATGATCAGCCGCGGCGTGCAAGGCGTCGAATTCATCTGCATGAACACCGACGCCCAGGCGCTCAAGCGTTCCAGCGCTTCGCGCGTGCTGCAACTCGGCAATACGGGCCTGGGCGCTGGCGCCAAGCCGGAAGTCGGCCGCGGTTGTGCCGATCAGGCCCGCGAGCAGATCGCCGACGCGCTGCGCGGCGCGCACATGGTCTTCATCACTGCCGGCATGGGCGGCGGCACCGGCACCGGTGCTGCGCCGATCGTGGCGCAGGTTGCCAAGGAAATGGGCATCCTGACCGTGGGCGTGGTCAGCAAACCGTTCGACTTCGAAGGCGCGCGCCGTGCCAAGGTGGCCGAGCATGGCTCCAGCGAGCTGGAGTCGAGCGTCGATTCGCTGATCGTGGTGCTGAACGAAAAGCTGTTCGAAGTGATGGGCGACGACGCCGAGATGGACGCATGCTTCCAGTGCGCCGACGACGTGCTGCACAACGCGGTGGCCGGCATTGCCGAGATCATCAATGTTGACGGCCTGGTGAACGTCGACTTCGAAGACGTGAAGACGGTGATGGGCGAGCAGGGCAAGGCCATGATGGGGACGGCCACGGTGTCGGGCGTGGACCGCGCCCGCCTGGCGGCCGAGCAGGCCGTTGCCAGCCCGCTGCTGGAAGGCGTGGACCTGTCCGGCGCGCGCGGCGTGCTGGTCAATATCACCGCCAGCCGTTCGCTGAAGCTGTCGGAAACCAAGGAAGTCATGAACACCATCCGCAGCTATGCCGCGGAGGATGCAACCGTGATTTTCGGTACGGTGTACGACGATTCGATGAGCGATGCGCTGCGCGTGACCGTGGTCGCGACCGGCCTGGGCCGCTCGGCCAAGAAGCAGCAGCCGATGACGCTGCTGAAGACCGGCACGGACAACATGCCGGTGCAGATGATGGCCAACATGGCCGCCACCGCCGCGCAGCACAGCTCGCCGGACTACAGCAACCTGGAGACGCCGGCGGTGTGGCGCAGCTCGCGCGAGTCGGCGTCTGCCCACGTGGCGGCGCTGCAGGAGAAGGGTGTGGACACGTACGATATTCCGGCCTTCCTGCGCAAGCAGGCAGACTGAGCGCCGGACGGCGCGGCATCGGTGCCTCCACCGGCCGCCTGACGGATCGCGTCGCCTTGTCGCGATGCACGCGCGCTCCCTATCCGCGCGTGCCTTGCATGGACTGACGTGACCCGGCAGGCCGGCCGGCGGCGCCGCGCCGCCTGCCGCAACGGCGCATCGTCCGCCACAACCCGCATCCCGTCGCCGGGCAGGGCGTGCCGCTGGCCGCCTCCCCGGACTGGTTTCCCGCCTTCCCGGTCGGGATGTCTCGCCGTCCGCGCGGCGCACCCACAAGGTGCGTCGCGCGGACGTCTTTGTAGCAAGGTGTATCGATTGCGACCGGATGTGACCCGGCTTTTGCATCGCCGGCGCGGCGCCTATGATCTTGGGGTTGCCCGCGGTACGAGACATTGTCCGGAACGCTGTCCGGATCGTTGAACCGGCACGCTGCCGCGCCGCTGCGGCGCAGCCGGCCGCCATCCGTCCTATCCTTCAGACAACCCAGAGACTTCGCCCCATGATTACCGTCGGTTCCCGCGTCCCGGACGCCACCCTGCAGGAATTCATCGAAACCGAAAGCGAGGGCTGCTCGCTCGGCCCCAACGCCTTCCGCGTCGCCGACCTGGTGCGCGGGCGCAAGATCGTGGTGTTCGGACTGCCGGGCGCGTTCACGCCGACCTGCTCGGCCAAGCATGTGCCGGGCTTCGTGACACATGCCGCAGACCTGCGCGCCGCCGGCGTCGATGAAGTGTGGTGCGTGTCGGTCAACGACGCCTTCGTCATGGGCGCGTGGGGCCGCGAACAGCAGGTTGCCGGCAAGGTGCGCATGATGGCTGACGGCAGCGCCGAATGGACCCGTGCGCTGGGCCTGGACCAGGACCTCGGTGCGCGTGGCATGGGCGTGCGCTCCAAGCGCTATGCCATGGTGATCGACGATGGTGTGGTGACCCGGCTCGATGTGGAGGCGCCCGGCGAATTCCGCGTCAGCAGCGCCGAGGCCGTGCTGGCTGCGTTGCGCGGCTGACACAGTCATCCGGGTAAACGTGGATAATTCGCAACATCTTGATGCGGTGTTAACAGCCGGAAACAAAACCCGGCTGCACCACCTTCCGGGTGGTGGTAAAATCGCTTAATCAAAAAAAGCACCACGATAGATTTTTATAATAGTTGAGGCTGTCATGCTCAAACAGCGCACGATCAAATCCCTGGTGAAGACGGTAGGCATCGGCCTGCACTCGGGCCGCAAGGTCACGTTGACCCTGCGGCCCGCGGCGGCCGACACCGGCATTGTCTTTACCCGCGTCGACCTGCCCGAGGCCGTCGAGATTCCCGTGGCCGCTTCGGCCATCGGCGACACGCGCCTGGCGTCGGTGCTGCAGAAGGATGGCGCGCGTGTTTCGACCGTCGAGCACCTGATGTCGGCGTGTGCCGGCCTCGGCATCGACAACCTCTATGTCGATGTCGACGCCGAGGAAATCCCGATCATGGACGGCAGCGCCGCGTCCTTCGTGTTCCTGCTGCAGTCGGCCGGCATTGAAGAACAGAACGCGCTGAAGACCTTTATCCGCGTCAAGAAACCGGTGGAAGTGCGCGAGGGCGACAAGTTCGCGCGGCTGGAGCCGTTCTTCGGCTTCAAGCTGGCGTTCACCATCGACTTCCGTCATCCGGCTGTCGACAAGACTGGCCAGACCTTCTCGATCGACTTTGGCGACACCAGCTACGTGCGCGAGATCGCCCGGGCCCGCACCTTCGGCTTTGCCCATGAGGTGGAGGCGCTGCGCGAGATGGGCCTGGCGCGCGGCGGCAGCCTGGACAACGCTATCGTGCTGGACGAGCACCGCATGCTGAACAACGAGGAACTGCGCTATGGCGACGAATTCGTGCGCCACAAGATCCTCGATGCCATCGGCGACCTGTATGTGGTCGGCCACCCGCTGATCGGGTCCTATGTAGCGCACAAGTCGGGCCACGGCCTGAACAACCAGCTGCTGCGCGCGCTGCTGGCGGACCAGGAGGCCTATGAACTGGTCACCTTCGACCGCGTCGAGGAAGCGCCCGCCGCCTTCCTGCCGCAGGCGCAGCCGGCTTTTGCCTAGAACTGCGCCACTGCCCGCCACGCAACGAAAAGCCGACCCGAGGGTCGGCTTTCTTGTTTGTCCGGAATTTCTGCCGGCCGCTCAGCGGTGATGCGAGAGCAGCGTCCTGAGCGCATCGCGCAGCGGCGAGTCCGGCAGCGTGCGCGCGAGCTGGTCCAGGCTGGCGAGGCCGGTTGGCGTCATCTGCCCGCTGGTGCGCTTGCGCTCGACCGGACCAGCGTCCCAGTCCGAGTGACGCTGCACCTCGGGCTGCACCCGCACCCGGATCGCGGTGATCTGCGAGCCGCGCTGCTGCAGCCGTCCCAGCAGCGTCGGCACCACCTGCCGCACCCGCGCCGCGGCCGCGCCATGTGCCGCCAGCAACAGCAGCACCTGGCCATTCGGGTCGACGGCGTCCCGCTTGACGCCGGCCACGGCGATGCCGGCGCGCATGCCGGGGGGCAGCAGCGACAGCACTTCGGCCTCCAGCACGGACAGCTGGCGCGCGGTCTGCATCAGCCCGGAAACCGGGCCGGACTTGGCCAGCCAGTCGTTGAGCGGCTTGGCGGCAGCAGTCTGCAGGGCGTGATGGGTGAAGCGGCGCATGGCTGCATTCTAGCAAGGGGCGGCGGGGCTGCCCGGGGCGGTGCGGATTGAAGCTGCCGCACCCGCCCCAAACTGCAGCAGACAGAGGGGGCCGGGGTCGGCCTGCGTTGGCCGGTGCCTGGTCGGCAGCCTTGCACGGCAAGGGCCGGCGCGTTCCGGCCGTGACCCCGGCACATGATAAACTCGGCGTTTCGCGCCAATCTATCCATTCCTCGCCCGGCCGCCGGTGCAGCCCGCTTACCAGGGGCGTCAGCCCGGTCCCGCGCAGGTGAAAGCAATCGATGATCACGGGCCTTCTCAAGAAAGTCTTCGGCAGCCGCAATGAGCGGCTGATCAAACAATATCGCCGCACGGTGGCGCAGATCAATGCGCTGGAGCCGAAGTTCGAGCAGCTCTCGGACGACGACCTGCGTGGCATGACCGAGACCTTCCGGCAGCGCCATGCTGGCGGCGAGTCGCTCGAAGCGCTGCTGCCCGAGGCTTTCGCCGTATGCCGCGAGGCCAGCAAGCGCGTCATGAAGATGCGCCACTTCGACGTGCAGCTGATCGGCGGCATGGTGCTGAACGACAACAAGATCGCCGAAATGCGCACCGGCGAGGGCAAGACGCTGACCGCGACGCTGGCCGTGTACCTGAATGCCATTACCGGCAACGGCGTGCACGTGGTGACGGTCAACGACTACCTGGCGCAGCGCGATGCCGAGTGGATGGGCCGCCTGTACAACTACCTGGGCCTGTCGGTGGGCGTGAACCTGTCGCAGATGGCGCATGACGAGAAGCAGGCTGCGTACAACGCCGACATCACCTACGGCACCAACAACGAGTTCGGCTTCGACTACCTGCGCGACAACATGGTCTACGACCCGTCGCAGCGGGTGCAGCGGCCGCTGAACTACGCCATCGTCGATGAAGTGGACTCGATCCTGATCGATGAGGCGCGCACCCCGCTGATCATCTCGGGCCAGGCCGAGAACCAGACCGACCTGTACCAGCGCATGAACGGCATCCCCAAGCTGCTCGAGCGCCAGATCGGCGAGGAAAAGGCCGACGGCACCGGCGTCGAGAAGCCGGGCGACTACTACGTCGACGAGAAGGGCCACCAGGTCTACCTGACCGAAGCCGGCCACGAGAAGGCCGAAGTGATCCTGTCGCAGCAGGGCCTGATCGGTGAAGGCGAGTCGCTGTACGCGCCGCAGAACATCACGCTGATGCACCACCTGTACGCCGCCTTGCGCGCGCACAGCCTGTTCCACCGCGACCAGCACTACGTGGTGCAGAACGACGAAGTGGTGATCGTCGATGAATTCACCGGCCGCCTGATGACGGGCCGCCGCTGGTCAGATGGCCTGCACCAGGCCGTCGAAGCCAAGGAAGGCGTGACCGTCCAGCAGGAAAACCAGACGCTGGCGACCATCACCTTCCAGAACTACTTCCGCATGTACAGCAAGCTGGCTGGCATGACCGGCACGGCCGACACCGAAGCGTACGAATTCCAGGAAATCTACGGCCTGGAAGTGGTGGTGATCCCGACCAACCGCCCGGCCCAGCGCAAGGACCAGCAGGACCAGATCTACAAGACCGGCAAGGAGCGCTACGACGCCGTGGTGCGCGATATCCGCGACTGCTACGAGCGTGGCCAGCCGGTGCTGGTGGGCACCACCTCGATCGAGACCTCGGAATACCTGTCGGGCCTGCTCGAGCGCGAACAGCTGCCGCACCAGGTGCTCAACGCCAAGCAGCACGCGCGTGAAGCCGAGATCGTGGCGCAGGCCGGACGTCCCAAGATGATCACCATCGCCACCAACATGGCCGGTCGCGGTACCGACATCGTGCTGGGCGGCAACGTGGAGAAGCAGTCGGGCTTTATCGAAGCGGACCCGAACCTGTCCGACGCCGACAAGGGCGCGCGCATCCAGCAGCTCAAGGATGAATGGCAGTCGCTGCACGAGCAGGTCAAGGCCGCCGGCGGCCTGCATATCGTCGGCACCGAGCGCCATGAATCGCGCCGTATCGACAACCAGCTGCGTGGCCGTGCCGGCCGCCAGGGCGACCCGGGTTCATCGCGCTTTTACCTGTCGCTGGACGACCAGCTGCTGCGCATCTTCGCCGGCGACCGCGTGCGCGCGATCATGGAACGCCTGAAGATGCCTGAAGGCGAGCCGATCGAGGCCGGCATCGTCACGCGCTCGATCGAGTCGGCGCAGCGCAAGGTGGAAGGCCGCAACTTCGATATCCGCAAGCAGCTGCTGCAGTACGATGACGTCGCCAACGACCAGCGCAAGGAAATCTACAAGCTGCGCAACGACGTGCTCGAGGCCAACGACGTCGGCGAGATGGTCACCAACCTGCGCGAGAGCGTGCTGATCGAGCTGTTCCGCGACCATGTGCCGGCCGACACCATGGAAGAGCAGTGGGACATCGCCGGCCTGGAAACACGCCTGCGCGAGGACTGGGGCCTGGAAGTGCCGCTGGCGCAGACCATCGAGGGCGCGCAGAGCATCGAGGACGAAGAGCTGCTCAACCTGATCATGAAGGCCGCGACCGAGCGCTACGAGGGCAAGGTCGCGATGGTCGGCCGCGAATCGTTCGCCGGATTCGAGCGCTCGGTCATGCTGCAGAGCATCGACACGCACTGGCGTGAGCACCTGGCCGCGCTGGACCACCTGCGCCAGGGCATCCACCTGCGCGGCTATGCGCAGAAGGACCCCAAGCAGGAGTACAAGCGCGAGTCGTTCGAGCTGTTCGCGCGCCTGCTGGACGTGATCAAGAGCGAAGTCACGCGCGTGACCTTCAACGTGCAGATCCAGTCGCCGGAGGAACTGGAACAAGCCTCCGAGCAGATCGAGGAAGGCCTGTCGCATCTGGAGAACGTCCAGTACAAGCATGACGAGTTCGCCGAAGGCCGCGAGCCGGTCGAGGAAGCGCCGTCGCCGCGCACCGGTGCAGCGATGGCCGCCGCCGAGCTGGCGCTGGCCGGCATGCCCAAGGTCGGCCGCAACGATCCGTGCCCGTGCGGCTCGGGCAAGAAGTTCAAGCAGTGCCACGGCAAGCTCAGCTGAACTGAGCCGCGCCGGGTGCCCGGTATGACGTCGGTCCCGCAGCGGGGCATGACGCAACAGGAATCGAACATGCCCGCCCCTCGCGGGCATGTTCGTCTGATGACAAGCAAGTCGCGAGCAGGAACATCGAGGAGTCCTACATGCCCGTCAATCTTCCGCTGCCCCTGGCAGAGAACCTGAAATCCGTCGCCGGCGTGGAGCTCGGCTGGGCCGAGGCGGGCATCCGCAAGGCCAACCGCAAGGACGTGCTGGTGGTGCGCGTCGCCGAAGGCAGCACCGTGGCCGGCGTCTTCACCAGCAACCGCTTCTGCGCCGCGCCGGTGCAGGTGTGCCGCGAGCACCTTGCGGCCGCGGGCAAGTCGGGCAAGGGCATCCGCGCGCTGGTGGTCAACACCGGCAATGCCAACGCCGGTACCGGCGAGCAGGGCCTGGCCAACGCCCGCGCCACCTGCGACGCGCTGGCTGCGCAGCTGGGCATCGATGCCGGCCAGGTGCTGCCGTTCTCGACCGGCGTGATCCTTGAGCAATTGCCGATGGACCGCCTGCTGGCCGGGCTGCCCGCCGCCATCGCCAACGCCAGGGCGGACAACTGGCTGGCCGCGGCGGAAGCGATCATGACCACCGACACGCAGCCCAAGGTGGCCTCGCGCACGGTGCAGATCGGCGGCAAGACCGTGACGCTGTCGGGCATCAGCAAGGGCGCGGGCATGATCCGCCCGAACATGGCGACCATGCTGGGCTTTATCGCCATGGATGCCGCGGTGGCGCAGCCGGTGCTGCAGGGGCTGGTGACGCACGCCGCCGATCACTCGTTCAACAGCATCACCATCGATGGCGATACCTCGACCAACGATTCGTTCGTGCTGATCGCCTCGGGCAAGTCCGGTGCCGTGGTCGACCGCGCCGAAGGCCCTGCCTTCGAAGCGCTGCGCGAGGCGGTGACGAGCCTGGCGCAAGAGCTGGCGCAGATGATCGTGCGCGACGGCGAAGGCGCGACCAAGCTGATGACCATCCGCGTCGAAGGCGGCAAGGACGTTGCCGAGTGCCGCCAGATCGCCTATGCGGTTGCGCATTCGCCGCTGGTCAAGACCGCGTTCTACGCCTCGGACCCCAACCTCGGCCGCATCCTGGCCGCGGTCGGCTACGCCGGCGTCGACGACCTCGATGTCGGCCGCGTCAACCTGTGGCTGGACGATGTCTGGGTCGCCCGCGACGGCGGCCGCAATCCCGACTACCGCGAGGAAGACGGCCAGCGCGTGATGAAGCAGGCCGAGATCACGGTACGCATCGCGCTGGGCCGCGGCAATGCCGAAGCCACGGTGTGGACCTGCGACCTGTCGCACGACTACGTGTCGATCAACGCCGACTACCGTTCGTAAGCACCACTGTTTTGCCCCCTCTCCCGCTTGCGGGAGAGGGGCCGCGGGAGAGGGCCGGCGCATCAGGAAGCGTGGTACCGCCAAGCTACCCCTCTCCCCAATCCCCTCCCACAGAGGAGAAAGGGAGCAAAAACAGTTGGCAACAAGCTGACCTCTACTGCCACCACCCCATCACCATGTCCGACCTCGCCGCCCGCCTCGACAACTTCCTCTCCCGCCTCGAACAATGGCTGCCGCCGCAACTGAGCGACGCGGACTGGCAGGAGGCGGTAGCGTTCCGCTGGCGCAAGCGCCAGAGCCTGTTCGGCAATATCGGCTACCTGCAGCCGGTGCGCCAGCTGCCGCCGATTCACCTGGACGACCTGAAGAACATCGAGCGCCAGAAGGACGCCATCGTCGCCAACACGCGCCAGTTCGTGAACAAGCTGCCGGCCAACAACGTGCTGCTGACGGGCGCGCGCGGTACCGGCAAGTCGTCGCTGATCAAGGCCTGCCTGAATGCCTTCGTCAGGGACGGGCTGCGGCTGGTGGAGGTCGACAAGGATGACCTGGGCGACCTCGGCGATATCGTCGAGCTGGTCTCGGCCCGGCCCGAGCGCTTCGTCATCTTCTGTGACGACCTGTCGTTCGAAGAGGGCGAATCGGGCTACAAGTCGCTGAAGTCGGCGCTGGACGGATCGGTCGCGGCGCAGTCGGACAACGTGCTCATCTACGCCACGTCCAACCGCCGGCACCTGCTGCCGGAGTACATGAAGGACAACGAAACCTACCGCCACACCGACGACGGCGAGATCCATCCCGGCGAAGTGGTCGAAGAAAAGATCTCGCTGTCCGAGCGCTTCGGGCTGTGGCTGTCGTTCTACCCGCCCAAGCAGGATGAGTACCTGACCATCGTCGGCCACTGGCTCAAGCACTTCGGCTGCACCGACGAAGACATCGCCGCCGCACGGGGCGACGCGCTGGTGTGGGCACTGGAGCGCGGCTCGCGCTCCGGCCGGGTGGCGTGGCAGTTCGCGCGCGACTGGGGCGGCAAGCACGGCCAGCCGTACATTGCCGACGTGCCGGGGAACGACAAGGCATGAGCGCGGCCATGGACAAGCCCGCAGAGACCGCCGGCAACCCGCCTCGCAAGGTCACCGAAGTCGCCGTCGGGGTGATGGTGCAGCCGGATGGCCGCTTCCTGCTGGCGCAGCGCCCCGTGGGCAAGCCGTATGAAGGCTATTGGGAGTTCCCGGGCGGCAAGCTGGAGCCAGGTGAGACCGTCGAGGCAGCGCTCGCCCGCGAACTGCATGAAGAGCTGGGACTGGATATCACCGCGTGCGAGCGCTGGCATGTGCTCGAGCACGACTACCCGCACGCCTATGTGCGGCTGCATTTCTGCAAGGTTACTGCCTGGCGCGGTGACCCGGTCGGCCGCGAAGGCCAGGCCTTTTCCTGGCAGACGGTGCCCGTGACGGTCGCGCCGCTGCTGCCGGCCACCATTCCGGTGGTCGAATGGCTGGGCGAAGAGGCTTAGGGCACAGACCCTGGCGCCATGAGCGGCCTGTGCGGCTGAGGCGACTGCGTCAGTCGTCCTCGTCGCCGGGCAGGTCCGGCGAAGGCGTCTCGCCTGGCTTGCCGCCGATCACGTATTTCTCGGACGCCCAGGCGCCCAGGTCGATCTGCTTGCAGCGCTCGGAACAGAACGGGCGGAACTTGTTGTCCGGCACCCAGGCCACCTCGGTGCCGCAGGTGGGGCATTTGACGACAGCAGGCATGGCTTCAGAAATTGCAGAGTTTCAGCAGGAACGGGATATCGGCATCGACCGAGCGCGGGCGCAGGTCGCCATCCTGCTGCGTGAAGCGCACCCACAGCATGTATTTGTTCGCGCTCATTTCCGGGATGAAGGCTAGCAGCGAGTCATCCAGCCACACCTGCATCAGCTGGTAGCTGCGCCCGGACAGCATTTGCTGGTAGCTGCCGCCGGTGGCGATCACCTTCCCGCTCTGGCCGGCTTCGCGCAGCAGGCGCAGCACGATGGTGGTGCCCATGCGCAGCGACACCAGCGGGCGGGCCCACTTCAGGATATCGGCGCGGCGGTCCTCCGCGGGGCGGTGTTGCCACGCGTAATAGGCCGGCAGGTCGAACTCGCAGGTGCCACCGGGAATGATGGCACGGCTGCGGATGCTGGTCAGCCACTCGTTGTCGGTCAGCAGCTGCCCGGCCTTGCCCACGGTCTGGTTGAGCATGGTGATGCCTTGCTCGATTTCGCCAATCACACCGTCCAGCGCTTCCTGGTCGATCTGCGGGTTGGCGCGCAGCGGCGCCAGCGCCTGGCGCTGGCGTTCCAGTTCCTTGATCAGGTCGGTCTTGAGGTCGGCGCGGCCGGCTACGTCGATGATCTCGAACAGCGTGGTCAGCGCGACATGGTGCTGCTGGGGATGATCCTGGCCGAGGAAGTATTCCAGCCGATCGAACAGGTCCTCCAGCCGCAGGAGTGTCCTGATGCGTTCGTTGAATGGATATTCGTACAGAATCAAGTGCTATGTCCGTGCAGGGCGCCGGGCGGGCCCCGTAAGAGGAGCAGGCCCGGTGCGGAATGTGGCCCGGGGAACGCCGGAAGGGGCTGGGTGGACTGTGTCGGAGTGATCCGCGGTGTCCAATGCCCGCAGTATGCGGCGATTTCCCGGCATGTTCCAGCGCATTCTATGCGAGACCCGGGCCGAGGACAATGTCGGACGCGCGTTCGCCGCGTGCCGCCGGGCCGGGCCCGCGCATCATGCGCCGGCTTCAGGATGGACCTTTCCTGACGCTGACAGTTCGCGGTAATAGCGGTCGAGGCGGTCCACCTGTGCCACGAGCGCATCGACTGGCCCGTCGTTGTCGATGACGTCGTCGGCACATGCCAGCCGCGCGCGCCGCGTTGCCTGCCTGGCCATGATTGCCTGCACCTGCTCGCGGCTGAAGCCATTGCGCGCCATCACGCGCGCCACCTGGGTGGCTTCGGTGCAGTCGACCACCAGCACGCGGCCCACGCGCTCGCGCCACGAGCCGGACTCTACCAGCAGCGGCACCACGTAGATCAGGTAAGGATGCTCGCCGGCATCGCGGACCGCCTGCGCATGCTCGTTGGTCAGCGCCCGGATCAGCGGATGGGTGATGCCTTCGAGGCGCGCCTTGGCGGCCGGGTCGGCGAATACCAGCGCGCGCATCGCGTCGCGGTCCATGGCGCCGTCAGGGCGCAGGCATTCAGGCCCGAAGGCCTCGACCAGCGCCGCGATGGCACGCCCGCCCGGGGCGGTGACCTGGTGGGCGAGGAGGTCTGTATCGATGATCGCGGCGCCGCGCGCGGCGAACATGTCGGACACGCGGGTCTTGCCGCTGCCGATGCCGCCGGTCAGTCCGATTTCCAGCATGTGGGGATGCCGTGAAGGCTAGTTGACGATGTTGCCGTCACGATACCAGCTTCACGGCAGCACGGTCAGCGGCAGAACGCCGGAGCCGAACACCAGCACCACCACGCCCGCCAGGGCGATAAAGGGGCCGAAGGGGAAGGGCGTCTCGCGATCCTGCCGGCGCAGCGCGATGCTGGCCAGCCCGAACACCACGCCGGCCACCGAAGACAGCAGCACCAGCGCCGGCAGCGCCTGCCAGCCAAACCACGCCCCGAGTGCGGCCATCAGCTTGAAATCGCCGAAACCCATGCCTTCCTTGCCACGCACCAGCCGGAACAGCCAGTACGCCGTCCACAGCACCAGGTAGCCGGCGGCGGCGCCGATCACGGCGTCGCCCAGCGGCACGAACAACCCGCCCAGGTTCAGCACCAGTCCCAGCCACAGCAGCGGCAGCGTGATCTGGTCCGGCAGCAACTGGGTATCGGCATCGATCAGGGTCAGCGCCAGCAGCGCCCAGACCAGCGCCAGCGCCGCCAGGGCCTGCCAGCCGGGCCCGAAGCGCCAGGCCACCAGCGCGCTCAGCACGCCGCAGGCCACTTCCACCAGCGGATAGCGCGCGCTGATCGGCGCCTTGCAGGCCGAGCAGCGCCCGCGCAGCGCCAGCCAGCTCAGCACCGGCACGTTCTCCCAGGGCGCGATCGAGTGGCCGCAGTGCGGGCAGGCCGAGCGCGGCACCATCAGGTTGTAGCGGGCGGGGTAGGGCAGCGGGTCGCCGCGCAGCTCGGCGATATAGTTGGCTTCCTCGCGCTCCATCATGCGCGGCAGCCGGTGGATCACCACGTTGAGGAAACTGCCCACCACCAGCCCAAGCATGGCCGCTGCCGCCACCATGAAGGCAGGCGGCAGCGCCGCCAGCGCCTGCAGCAATTGCCCGCTGCCGGCGGGAAACGGCGAAACGGAATACGACAGCGCCATCGCTTACACCACCTGTCCCAGCTTGAAGATCGGCAGGTACATCGCCACCACCATACCGCCGATCAGCACGCCCAGCACCACGATGATGATCGGCTCGATCAGGCTGGAGATGGCGGCCACGGCGTCGTCGACCTCGCGCTCGTAGAACTCGGCCACCTTCAGCAGCATATTGTCGAGCGCGCCGGATTCTTCACCGATCTGTGTCATCTGCAGCACCATGTTGTCGAACACGTGCGTGGCCTGCATGGCGTTGGTCAGGCTGGTACCGATGCGAACCGACTGTTCGATCTCGCGCGTGGCGTCGTAGTAGACCCAGTTGCCGGCGGCGCCCGCCACCGACTCCATCGACTCCACCAGCGGCGTGCCGGCGGCGAACATGGTCGCCAGCGTGCGCGTCCAGCGCGCGATCACCGCCTTGCGGAAGAGGCTGCCGAAGATCGGCAGCTTCAGCAGCGCGCGGTCGGACCAGCGCTGCACCTTCTCCGATTTCTTGCGCGCCCGCAGGTAGAACGTGATGCCGGCCACTGGCCCGCCGATGACCAGGTACCAGTACTGCACGAAAAAGTCTGAAATTGCGATCACCAGCAGCGTCGGCGCGGGCAGGTTGGCGCCGAAGCTTGAGAACACACCCTTGAACGCCGGGATCACGAACAGCATCAGGATCACGGTGACGGCAAAGGCCACCGTCAGCACCGCGATCGGGTAGATCATCGCCGACTTGATCTGGCCCTTCAGTGCGATGGTCTTTTCCATGTAGAGCGACAGGCGCTCCAGCAGCGCGTCCAGGATACCGCCCTGTTCGCCCGCATCGATCAGGTTGCAGTAGAGCGTGTCGAAGTACTTCGGCTGCCGCCGGAATGCCGCCGCCATGCTGCTGCCCGATTCGATATCGAAGCGGATTTCGGACAGCAGCTGGGTGAAGTTGGGGTTGGCGTGCCCGCGCGCGATGATGTCGATCGACTGCAGCAGCGGAATCCCCGCCTTGAGCATGGTCGACAGCTGCCGGGTAAAGTAGGCGATGTCCTTCTCGGTGATCTTGCGCCCGCGCGCGGCCTTGCGCTTCTTGAGCTTGACGATGGTCAGGCCCTGCTTGCGCAGCGTGGCGGTGACCTCGGCCTGGCTCTCCGCGCGCAGTTCGCCGGTGAAGGTCTTGCCTTTGCGGTCCTTGCCTTCCCATTCGAAGATGTACTGGGTGGGGGCCTTGCGCCCCTTGCCTGATTTTGCCCGCGACGGTGCTGCCGTCCGGGCGCCCGCCGCTGGTGAGCGCGTCGCCATGTTGTTGACCCCCGGTGTAAATGACGCTTCTGGTACGTCTTGTATTTACGTTGTGACTGCCTTGCTACGTATTCGTGGTCGCCAGCACCTCTTCGAGTGATGTGACGCCCTGCCTGACCTTCAGCAGCCCAGCCTCGCGCAACGATAGCACGCCGTCCTTGCGCGCCTGCTCGGCGATCTGCAGCGCGGTGCCGTGCGACAGGATGATCTGCTGCATTGCCTCGGTGATCGGCATGACCTGGTAGATGCCGCAGCGGCCCTTGTAGCCGCTGCCGTTGCAGCGCTCGCACCCGACCGGGTGGTAGGGCTGCCAGCTGCCGTCAAGGTCCTGTTCGCGGAAGCCGGCATCCAGCAGCGTCTCGCGCGGCAGATCGCCGGGGCGCTTGCAGGTGCACAGCCGCCGCGCCAGCCTCTGTGCGGTGATCATCAGCACGCTGGAGGCGATGTTGAACGGCGCCACGCCCATGTTCATCAGCCGCGTCAGCGTGGTGGGCGCGTCATTGGTGTGCAGCGTCGACAGCACCAGGTGGCCGGTCTGCGCGGCCTTGATCGAGATATCGGCGGTTTCCAGGTCGCGGATTTCGCCGACCATGATGACGTCCGGATCCTGCCGCAGGAACGAACGCAGCGCCGCGGCGAAGGTCAGGCCGGCCTTGTCGTTGACGTTGACCTGGTTGATGCCGGGCAGCTGGATTTCGGCCGGGTCCTCGGCGGTCGAGATATTGATGTCGCCCTGGTTCAGCAGGTTCAGGAAGGTGTACAGCGAGACCGTCTTGCCGCTGCCGGTGGGGCCGGTCACCAGCACCATGCCGTACGGGCGCTTGATCACGTCCAGCAGCAGCGCCTTCTGCTGTGGCTCGTAGCCGAGCTGGTCGATGTCGAGCTTGTCGCTCGACGATTCCAGGATCCGCATCACGATCTTCTCGCCGAACAGCGTCGGCAGGGTCGAGACGCGGAAATCGACGGCCTTCTCGACCGTTTCCCTGGCGTCCTTGTCCTTGGGATCCTTCGCGTCCTTATTGTCCTTCGGCAGCGCGATCAGCAGCTTCATGCGGCCATCCTGCGGCACGCGCTTTTCAGAAATATCCAGCCGGGACAGCACCTTGATGCGGGTGGCGATCTTGTCGCGGATATCCAGCGGCGGCCTTGCCACCTCCTGCAGCACGCCGTCCACGCGGAAGCGGACCCGGTAGAAGGTCTCGAACGGCTCGAAATGCAGGTCGGAGGCGCCGCGGTGGAAGGCTTCGGTCAGCAGCTTCTGCAGGAAGCGCACCACGGGCGCGTCGTCGATGGCATCGGCGGCAGTGCGGTTGCGCTGCGCGCCGGCGGCTGCCACCGGGTCGTATTCGATCATCTTGCGCTCGGCCTGCACCGGCGAGATGTTCTTGAGCGTGCCCAACGCCTCGCCGGCGGAGCGCACGTACTTCATCAGCTTGTCGTGCTCGACCACCACTGCTTCGACCGGCAGCTTGTACTTTTCCTTGATCGCGTCCAGCCCGGCCTGGTTGGACGGATCGGACAGCCCCAGCACCAACCGGTTTTCTCGCCGGCCCAGCGGCAGCAGGCGGTGCGCATGGAATTCGCGGTTCCCCGCCAGCCCCGGCGGCACCTTGGCCAGGTTGTACTGGTTCAGGTCCAGCAACGGCAGCTGGTATTTGTCCGCGGCGAACAGCGCCAGGTCGTGGGCGCTCATGGTGCCGCTGCCGACGATCTCGTCGATCAGCTGCGATTGCTTTTCACGAGCGGCCTGCTCCAGCTGAGCAAGCAGGGCGGGCGCGATACGCCGGCTCTGGGCCAGGGCAAGACCGAGTGTCATGACAGGTGCGCAGTGGTTGGAACAGTGGCGCCGGCCAGGGCAGGGCGAGACGGTTCCACGTCTTGGGATCGGGCCAGTTTGCCGCTGGGGTCACTTTTTGTAAAGGCGACTGCGGGACGTGTTGGCGTTTGCGCGACACGGGCGCAACCCTACTTGCGCGGGGGCATGGGTAGCCATCAAGGAGCTGCCGGCCAGAAAGACAAAAAGCCGAATCAACTTTCGTTGATTCGGCTTTTTAAATCTGGTCGGGGTGAGAGGATTCGAACCTCCGGCCTCTACGTCCCGAACGTAGCGCTCTACCAGGCTAAGCTACACCCCGATTTGTTTTTGCTGTCGTCGCCAAGCGTCAGCAGCAAAGAAGGTAACTATAACAGCGTTTGTGCTGAAATGGAAGAGGATGATTCAGGGAATCCTTACGACTGCCGTTGCAGCGAGAACTCGCAGAGCTGGATCAGCGTTTCCTTCAGCGCGGAATCCGGGAACTGCCGAGCGGCCCGCTCGGCGGCTTCCGCTTCCTGGCGCGCGGCCTCGAAGGTGACGTCGAGCGCGCCGCTGGCGTGGATCGCCGCGAAGACCGCGTCGAAGTGCTCGGTGCCGCCCTGCACGATGGCATCGCGCGCCAGCTGGCGCTGCTGCGCGGTGCCGTGCTCCAGCAGGTGCAGCAGCGGCAACGTGGGCTTGCCTTCGCGCAGGTCGTCGCCGGCGTTCTTGCCCATCTGCTCGGCGCTGGCGGTGTAGTCCAGCATGTCGTCGATCAGCTGGAAGGCGGTGCCGATGCGGCGGCCGTATTCGGCGGCGGCTTCCTCCATCTGCTTGTCGGCGCCAGCCAGCACCGCGCCCAGCTGGGCAGCGGCCTCGAACAGCTTGGCGGTCTTGTAGCGGATGACCTGCAGGTAGCGCTCGATGGTGACGTCCGGGTCGTGCATGTTCAGCAGCTGCAGGACCTCGCCCTCGGCGATCACGTTGGTCGCGTTGGACAGGATCTCCATGATGCGCATGCTGCCGGCATCGACCATCATCTGGAACGCGCGCGAGTAGAGGAAGTCGCCGACCAGCACGCTGGCGGCATTGCCGAACACTGCGTTGGCGGTATCGCGGCCGCGGCGCAGCTCGGATTCGTCGACGACGTCGTCGTGCAGCAGCGTGGCGGTGTGGATGAATTCCACGACGGCAGCCAGCTCGTGGTGCCGGTTGCCGTCATAGCCCAGCGCTCGTGCCGTCAGCAGCAGGATCACCGGGCGCAGGCGCTTGCCGCCGGCACCGATGATGTATTCGCCGATCTGTTCGATCAGGGGGACTTCGGAAGACAGCCGCTGGCGGATGACAGCATCAACCGCGCGCATGTCTGCAGCGACCGGGGCAAGCAAGGCAGTGGCGGAAGGCTGGGACAAGATGATCACCGTTACGCAAAACCGGACGATTATATGCGAAGCACGCGGCGTTCTACGCATGCCCCGCATTCTCGCCGGGGGCTCAGGGTATGCGCGCAGCGGCGCCGGTGACCGGCGCAACTATAATGCGGACATGGACAAGCCCGTATCCCGCCGCCAACTGCGCCGCACCGCCTGGTTGGTGGCGTTTGCCGCACTGGCGGGGTTCCTTCTCGCCGATCTGACCTGAGCGAGCCGCTGCCGATTGTGCCGGCCGCGCCGCAAGCAGGCTATGTGCCTGTTTTCTTTGCACTTTTGCCCGATCTCGTTTACAATTCCCGGTTTCCTCCGGTAGTCACTCGCGTTTGCGGGTCTTTGCCGGCGGGAGATAACCGGGCCGCATCGCGCGGTCTCGGCGTTTTATTCACATCCGAGAGGTTCGACAATGTACGCGGTCGTAAAAACCGGCGGCAAGCAATACAAGGTTGCTGCTGGCGAAAAACTGAAAGTAGAACAGATACCGGCAGACATTGGCGCAGAAATCACGCTCGACCAGGTGCTCGCAGTGGGCGCCGGCGACCAAATCAAGTTTGGTACGCCGCTGGTTAGCGGGGCTTCCGTCAAGGCTACCGTTATCTCCCAGGGTCGTCACGACAAGGTGAAGATCTTCAAGATGCGCCGTCGCAAGCACTACCAGAAGCGTCAGGGCCATCGTCAGAATTACACCGAACTGCGCATCGAAGCGATCGTTGCCTGATCGATCGAGCGTAATCCGGTAAAGCGACAGGAGTAAGACATGGCACAGAAAAAAGGCGGCGGTTCCACGCGGAACGGCCGTGATTCCGAATCGAAGCGTCTGGGCGTGAAGGTGTTTGGTGGCCAGGCCATCAACGCCGGCGGCATCATCATCCGCCAGCGCGGTACCCGCGTGCATGCCGGCGACAACGTCGGCGTGGGCAAGGACCACACGCTGTTCGCCCTGGTTGACGGCCACGTGCAGTTCGCCGTCAAGGGCCCTGCCAAGAAGCAGCAAGTCAGCGTCGTCCCGGCGGCCTGATAACAGCCTTTGCAGGATGAAAGGCCCCGCAACGCTTGCGGGGCTTTTTCTTTTCTGGCGAAGTAAACTACGCCGGCCCCCGATCTGCCGATCCATCACGGAAAACCCATCATGAAGTTCATCGACGAAGCCCGAATCGAAGCCATCGCCGGCAACGGCGGCAATGGCAGCGCCTCGTTCCGGCGCGAAAAGTTTGTGCCCTTCGGCGGCCCGGATGGCGGCGACGGCGGCCGCGGCGGCAGCGTGTTCGCGCAGGCGGACCGCAATATCAATACCCTGATCGACTTCCGCTACGCCAAGAAGCACGTGGCCAGGAACGGCGAGAACGGCCGGGGTTCCGACTGCTACGGCGCGGCCGGCGACGACATTACGCTGCGCATGCCGGTCGGCACGCTGATCACCGACATGGACACCGGCGAAGTCATCGCCGACCTCACCGAGCACGGCCAGCGCGTGTGCCTGGCCGAAGGCGGCATGGGCGGCTGGGGCAACCTGCATTTCAAGTCCAGTACCAACCGCGCGCCGCGCCAGCAGGTGGACGGCAAGCCGGGCGAGCGCCGCATGCTCAAGCTCGAGCTGAAGGTGCTGGCCGACGTCGGCCTGCTGGGCATGCCCAATGCCGGCAAGTCGACTCTTATCTCGCATATTTCCAACGCGCGGCCCAAGGTGGCGGACTATCCGTTCACCACGCTGCATCCCAACCTGGGCGTGGTGCGCGTGGACCATGAGCAGTCGTTCGTGGTCGCCGACATTCCGGGCCTGATCGAAGGCGCCGCCGAGGGCGCGGGCCTGGGCCACCAGTTCCTGCGCCACCTGCAGCGCACCGGCCTGCTGCTCCATATCGTCGACCTGGCGCCGTTCGACGAGGCGGTCGATCCGGTCGCCGAGGCCAAGGCCATCGTCAACGAACTGAAGAAGTACGACGAGGACTTGCACGACAAGCCGCGCTGGCTGGTGCTGAACAAGCTCGACATGGTCCCCGAGGACGAGCGCGCGGCGAAGGTCAAGGACTTCCTCAAGCGCTACAAGTGGAAGGGCCCGGTGTTCCAGATCTCGGCGCTGACCGGCGAAGGCTGCCGCGAGCTGATCTACGCGATCAAGGACCACCTGGCGGCGATCAAGGCCGAAGAGGCGGCGGCGCTGGCAGAACCGGACATCCGGCTCGACGAGCGCCTGCATAACGTCGGCCAGGACGAGCGCGAGGCATAAACAAAACCAACGGTCAGAAACGAATTCCGGAGACAGGATTCCCGCCATGCAATCGGTCATCGCGCAGGCAAAGCGCATCGTCGTCAAAGTCGGCTCCAGCCTGGTCACCAATGATGGCAAGGGACTGGACCACGACGCCATCGCCCGCTGGGCATCGCAGATCGCCAAACTGCGCGTGGCGGGCAAGGAAGTGATGCTGGTCAGCTCCGGCGCCATCGCCGAAGGCATGCAGCGCCTGGGCTGGGTGCGCCGGCCGAAGGAAATCCACGAGCTGCAGGCCGCCGCCGCCGTCGGCCAGATGGGCCTGGCGCAGGTCTATGAAAGCCAGTTCACGCGCTACGGCATCCGCACCGCGCAGGTGCTGCTGACCCACGCCGACCTGGCCGACCGCGAGCGCTACCTGAACGCGCGTTCCACGCTGCTGACGCTGCTTTCACTGGGTGTGGTGCCGATCATCAACGAGAACGACACCGTGGTCACCGACGAAATCAAGTTCGGCGACAACGACACGCTCGGCGCGCTGGTGACCAACCTGATCGAAGGCGACGCGCTGGTGATCCTGACCGACCAGCGCGGCCTGTACACCGCCGACCCGCGCAAGGACCCGGCGGCGCAGTTCGTCGACGAGGCCATGGCCGGCACGCCCGAACTGGAAGCCATGGCGGGTGGCGCCGGCACCTCGATCGGGCGCGGCGGCATGCTGACCAAGATCCTGGCGGCCAAGCGCGCCGCCAAGTCCGGCGCACACACCATCATCGCGTCCGGGCGCGAGGCCAACGTGCTTGAGCGGCTGGCCGCGGGCGAGGCCATCGGCACCCAGCTGCTGGCGCCGACGGGCCGGCTCACGGCGCGCAAGCAATGGATGGCCGACCACCTGCAACTGCGCGGGCGCGTGGTGATCGACAACGGCGCGGTCGAAAAGCTGACCGGCGGCGGCAAGTCGCTGCTGCCGATCGGCGTGGTCGAGGTGCAGGGCGAATTTGCCCGCGGCGAGGTGATCGCTTGCGTCGACCCGCAGGGCAAGGAAGTGGCGCGCGGTATCACCAACTATTCGAGCGCCGAGGCGCGGCTGATCGCGCGCAAGCCTTCATCGGAGATCGAGTCGGTGCTGGGCCACCTGAACGAGCCCGAGCTGATCCACCGCGACAACCTCGTGCTGGTCTGAGCGGCACCAGAGCGCCACCGAGCGCTCCAACAAAAAACGGCGGAACTGCCAGGCAGTCCCGCCGTTTTTTCTTACCCGATGCCGCCCGGCTCAGCGTCCGCTGGGCGCGCGCGATTGCAGCTCGCGCACCATGTCTTCCGGCTTGCCGGCCACCGTGCGGCCCTGGCAGAAGAACTCGATGGCCAGCGTGGCAGCGTAGGCGTTGCGCACGCCGGTTTCCATGCGGTGCCAGGCCTCGCCGTAGTCGCTGGTGTTTGGCACCCATTCGGTGGCGCCCTTGGGCAGCGTGGCGTAGAGCTTGCGCTCGAACGCGTCGCAGCGCATGCCTTCGAAGGTCACGTTGCGGGCGCCGCTCTGGCTGGTGGTGACCACGGTGTAGCGCACCACGTTGTCCTTGCCGACCGAGACCGACTTGCTGTCCACCGCGAACGACAGCGTTCCGGTGCCGGAGACCGAGAACGGAACCAGGTTGGCATCCTGCGGCGGCGCCGGCAGCATCGCCTTCGCTTCCTCGAAGGTCTTGGGCGCGAAGGGGCTGAGCCAGGTACTTTCTTCTTCCGCTATCTCCTTGCCGGTGGTCTTGCAGCCCGCCAGCGCCAGCGTGGCGGCGGCAAGCAGCAGGCCGGCAGCGGTCAGGCCGCCGCGGCGGCCCGGGCCGGTGCAACTAGTCATCAGTACTCCGTGCGTTGGTAACCGGCGCGGCCGGCGAAACGGTCTCTTGCGCAGCCGCGCTGCCGCCATCGGCGGGCCTTGGCGGCTGGCCGGCGACTGCGGGCGCAATGCCGCGCTGGCCGCCGCCATGGCGGCCATGCGCATGCGTGCCATAGGGGCTCAGCGGCACGCGCGGATGCCGGTTCAGGAAGCGCGACAACTCCGTCAGCGCCATCTGGTAGACATCGCGCTTGAACTCGATCACCGCATCCAGCGGCACCCAGTAGTGGCTCCAGCGCCAGGCATCGAACTCCGGATGGTCGGTTGCCCGCAGGTGAATATCGCAGTCCCTGCCCGCCATGCGGAGCAGGAACCAGATTTGTTTCTGGCCCCTGTAGTGGCCGCGGATCTCGCGGCGGATGAACTTGTCCGGCACCTCGTAACGCAGCCAGTCGCGCGTGCGACCAACGATCCTGACGTGCTCCGGGAGCAAGCCGGTTTCCTCATGCAGTTCGCGGTACATGGCCTGTTCCGGCGTCTCGCCGTACTTGATGCCGCCCTGCGGAAACTGCCAGGAGTGTTCGCCGATGCGCTTGCCCCAGAAAACCTCGTTGCGTGCGTTGAGGAGGATGATGCCGACGTTCGGGCGAAAGCCTTCACGATCGAGCATGACTGCACCTCGAATCCTTTAGAATTACGCTGATTATAAAGGAAGCGCGCAGCCGGGCTCTGGCGGGGGGATGCTGGTTTTCCCCGAGCAGAAGGGCAGTTTCAGGCGCGTGCGCGACAAATCAGTGCCGCCGCTCCCGGAATTGGCCGGGCAGGCGTTGCGGCCTCGAGAGAAAGCTACGGATGAAAGCCTCGCAATTCTTCATTTCCACCCTCAAGGAAGCGCCCGCCGACGCGGAAATCGTGTCGCACAAACTGATGATGCGCGCCGGCATGATCAAGAAGCTGGGCGCCGGCATTTACACCTACATGCCGATCGGGCTGCGCGTGATCCGCAAGGTGGAGAACATCGTGCGCGAGGAAATGAACCGCGCCGGCGCGGTGGAAATGTCCATGCCGGTGATCCAGCCGGCCGAGCTGTGGCAGGAGACCGGCCGCTGGGACAAGATGGGCCCCGAACTGCTGCGCCTGAAGGACCGCCACGAGCGCGACTTCGCCGTGCAGCCCACCTCGGAAGAGGTGGTGACCGACATCGCCCGCAGCGAGATCCGCAGCTACAAGCAGCTGCCGCTCAATTTCTACCAGATCCAGACCAAGTTCCGCGATGAGCGCCGGCCGCGCTTCGGCATCATGCGCGGCCGCGAGTTCACCATGAAGGACGCCTATTCCTTCGACCGCGACACCGATGGCCTGCGCAAGTCGTACGAGAACATGTACGACGCCTACGTGCGCATCTTCAGCCGCTTCGGGCTGGAATTCCGCGCAGTGGCGGCTGACAACGGTGCCATCGGCGGTTCGGGTTCGCATGAATTCCACGTGATCGCCGATACCGGCGAGGACGCCATCGTCTACTGCCCGACCTCGGCCTACGCCGCCAACATGGAGGCCGCCGAGGCGCTGCCGCTGCTGGCGGAGCGCGCCGCGCCCAAGCAAGACCTGGTCAAGACCTTCACCCCGGAGAAGGTCAAGTGCGAGCAGGTGGCCGAATTCCTGAACATCCCGCTGGAGACCAACGTCAAGTCGATCGTGCTGGCCACGGAAAGCGAAGCCGGCGTCCAGATCTGGATGCTGCTGATCCGCGCCGACCATGAGCTGAACGAGGTCAAGGCCTCCAAGGTGCCGGGGCTGGCCGAGTTCCGCTTTGCCACCGAGAACGAGATCGTCGACGCCTTCGGCTCGCCCCCGGGCTACCTGGGCCCGATCGACATGAAGAAGCCGGTCAAGGTGGTGGCCGACCGCACCGTCGCCAACATGAGCGACTTTGTCTGCGGCGCCAACTACCGCGACTACCACTACACCGGCGTCAACTGGGGCCGCGACCTGCCCGAGCCGATCGTGGCCGACCTGCGCAACGTGGTGGCGGGCGATGCCTCGCCGGACGGCCAGGGCACGCTGGAGATCTGCCGCGGCATCGAGGTGGGCCACGTGTTCATGCTGGGCACGCGTTACTCGGAATCGATGAACGCCACCTTCCTGGACGAGAACGGCAAGACCCAGCCGATGCAGATGGGCTGCTACGGCATCGGCATCACCCGTATCCTGGGCGCCGCGATCGAGCAGAACTTCGATGAGCGCGGCATCATCTGGCCGGCTGCGATCGCGCCGTTCGAAGTGGTGATCTGCCCGGTCGGCTACGACCGCTCCGAGGCCGTCAAGGCAGAGGCCGACCGCATCCATGCCGAGCTGCTGGCTGCCGGCATCGACGTCATCATCGACGACCGCGGCGAGCGCCCGGGCGTGATGTTCGCCGACTGGGAACTGATCGGCGTGCCACACCGCGTGGTGGTGGGCGACCGCGGCCTGAAGGAAGGCAAGGTCGAATACCAGGGCCGGCGTGACGCGCAGGCCACCGCGGTCAGCGTGGCCGACGTGGTCAGCCACGTGCGCAACCAGCTGGCGAACTGAGCCCGATGCGCGCCGCACGCGCAATGCCTGCCGCCCGCCGCCTTGCTGGCGGGCTGCTGCTGGCGCTGGCCGCGGCGGCCGCGCATGCCGGCGCGCAGAAGGAAGAAGACCTGGCAGATTCCGTGCGCGGCGCGCTGGCCGCCGCGATTGCCGACGACCGGCCCACGCGGCCGGTCTTTGCTTCCGGCGGCGAGCGCCTGGCCTACCTGAAGTGGCTGGGCGAAATGTCTTCCCGCCTGGCCACGCGCATCCCCGAGCCGCAGGTGCGCGTGGAACTGATCGAGGTCGCCTACTACGAGGCCAAGCGCGCCGGGCTGGAACCTTCGCTGGTGCTGGGCCTGGTCCAGGTCGAGAGCAATTTCCGCAAGTATGCGATCAGCTCGGCCGGCGCGCGCGGGCTGATGCAAGTGATGCCGTTCTGGGTCCGCGCCATCGGCGACAACGACCCGCGCAAGCTGTTCCACCTGCAGAGCAACCTGCGCTACGGTTGCACCATCCTGCGCTACTACCTCGACCGCGAGCAGGGCGACCTGTACCTGGCGCTGGGCCGCTACAACGGCAGCCGCGGCCGCGCGGAATATCCCAACGCCGTACTGGCGGCGTGGAAGCGCTGGCAGTACTCCGAAGCCTCGGTCACGGTCGCCGGCGATCCGGACAATGCACCGCCGCGCGCCCCGCGTGCGCTGCCGTCCGACCCGCCGGAACGCAACCCTTTCTCGCCGCGCCGCGTCGCCAACCCGTCATGATCCGCGAAGCATCCGTTGCCGGCGGCAAGGCCGGCTATACCGAATCCTCGCCCGAACTGGAGCAATGGCTGGCCCGGCATGTCGCGCAGGGCTTTGGCGCCGATGCACTGGTGCTGTCGATGCTGCGTTCGGGCTATGACGACAGCTTTGCGCGCCGGGCCGTGGCGGCGGCGTTCGGTGCGGACACTGCAGCGCGCGGCCCGGCCAAGCCGGAGCCGGCGCGCACGGCGGCACCCCGGGCCAAGACCACCGAGGCATCCTATCTGGCCGACGGCGGCGATCGCCAGGTGCCGATCCTCTTCCGGCTCGCCTCGCCGCAGATCCGCCTGTACCAGCAATTGCTGAGCGCCGAAGAATGCGACGCGCTGGTGGCGCTGTCGCGCGGCCGGCTGGCACGCTCGCCGGTGGTCAACCCCGATACCGGCGACGAGAACCTGATCGACGCCCGCACCAGCATGGGCGCCATGTTCCAGGTTGGCGAGCATGCGCTGATCGAGCGCATCGAGGCGCGCATCGCCGCGGTCACCGGCGTGCCGGCCGAACACGGCGAAGGCTTGCAGATCCTCAACTACAAGCCCGGCGGCGAATACCAGCCGCATTTCGATTTCTTCAACCCGCAGCGGCCGGGCGAGGCACGCCAGCTGACAGTCGGCGGCCAGCGCATCGCCACGCTGGTGATCTACCTGAACACGCCCGAGGCCGGGGGCGCCACCGCGTTTCCGCGCGTGGGGCTGGAAGTGGCGCCGGTAAAGGGCAACGCGGTCTACTTCAGCTACCTGCTGCCCGACGGCGCGCTGGACGAGCGCACGCTGCATGCCGGCCTGCCGGTGGCGGCGGGGGAGAAGTGGATTGCCACCAAGTGGCTGCGCGAGCGCCCGTATCGCAGCGAGGCCTGACCTCCCCCGTCCGACCTCTCCAGGCAAGCCATGCGCGGTCATCAGCGTGGAGCATTGGCCGAGCCAATCCTGTATCGGCGATTTAGTGGAAAAGTGTACCGGTACTGTACCGGAAACTGACCGTAGACTGATTTCCTGAACGCCCCTGGAGTCAGTCATGGAAGTATCCCAGCTTGCCGCCGGCACTGGTGTCTTTGCCGCCTTCGCCGGCTTTGCGCTGGTGTCGTCTATCACCCCCGGTCCGAATAACACGATGCTGCTGGCTTCCGGCGTGAACTTCGGGTTCTTGCGCACGGTGCCGCACCTGCTCGGCGTCAGCATTGGCTTTGCGCTGATGGTGGCGCTGGTCGGGTTGGGGCTGGGCTCGCTGTTTCACGCCTTCCCGTGGACCTGGCAGGTGCTGCGCGTGGCGGCGACTATCTATCTGGTGTGGCTGGCGTGGAAGCTCGCCACGGCCGGCGGCGTGCAGGACCAGCAGGTGGCGCGGCCGATGGGCTTCTGGGCCGCGGCGGCGTTCCAGTGGGTCAATCCCAAGGCGTGGGTGATGGCCGTAGGCGCGTGTAGCACCTATGTGTTGCACGGCAACCTGTGGCTCAACGTGCTAATGCTGGCCGGAATATTCGGGGTGGTGAACCTGCCCAGCGTGGCGATGTGGGCGTTGTGCGGCTCGGCGCTGCGGCGCTGGCTGGCGCAGCCGAAAGTGCTGCGCGCGTTCAATGTCGGGATGGCGGTGTTGCTGCTGGCGTCGCTGTGGCCGATCTTGGGCTCGCACCACGCGTGATGTATCTTCTCCCCTCTCCGGTCTGTACAGGGGAGAGGGGAGAAAATCCCCAGCGATCCAAGATCACATCAGCGCCCGGATCGCGCCCAGATTCCGCCAATACCCCTTGGCATCCATCCCGCACCCAAACACATAGCGATCCGGCACCGCAAAGCCGCAGAAGTCCGGATGCATCGGCTTGAGCTTGGTCAGCGTCTTCTCGCACAGCACCGCGGCGTGGAATTCCCTGGCGCCCATGTCCATGATGCGCTCGCGGATCGCGGCCATGGTTTCGCCTTCATCCAGGATGTCGTCCAGCACGAGCACCACGCGGTCCTTGACCGACTCGCGCGGTGCCACGCGCCACTGCATCTCGCCCCCAACGGTCTTGTTGTTGTAGCGCGAGAGGTGGATGTAGTCGAACTCAAGCGGGAACGCCAGCTTGGGCAGCAGCATGCCGGTGAACACCACCGCGCCGCCCATCACGGACAGCACCAGCGGGAAGGCATCGCCCATCTTGGCGGTGATCTCGGCGGCCATGCGGTCCAGCGATGCCTGGACTTCCTCGGCCGAAACGATTTCTTCGGAGTTGGCCCACAGCTCGCGGGCCTGAACGGCGCTCATCATGATGTCTTTCCTGTTCTTTTGCGGGGGAGGCGGATCGTAGTGCAGCCCGGGCTCAACGATTGAAGAGGCCCTTCATGCCGCCCTTCATCGCGCCCATCTGGCGCATCATCTTCATCATGCCGCCGCCCTTGAGCTTTTTCATCATGGATTGCATCTGGTCGAACTGGTTCAGCAGGCGGTTGACTTCCTGAACCGGCACGCCGGCGCCGGCGGCAATGCGGCGCTTGCGGCTGGCCTTGATCAGGTCGGGCTTGGCGCGCTCGGCCGGCGTCATGCTGTTGATGATGCCTTCCATGCGGGCCACCTGCTTCTCGGCCTGGTCCATGTTGGCGCCCTGCGCCTGCTGGGCGAACTGCGCCGGCAGCTTGTCGACCAGGCTGGCCATGCCGCCCATCTTCTTCATCTGGCCGATCTGGGCCTTGAAGTCTTCCAGGTCGAAATCGCCGGTCTTCTTGATCTTCTTGGCCAGCTTCTCGGCCGCGTCCATGTCGACGCCGCGCTGGGCTTCCTCGACCAGCGCCATGATGTCGCCCATGCCCAGGATGCGCTGGGCCATGCGGTCCGGGTAGAACGGCTCCAGCCCGTCCAGCTTTTCGCCGACGCCGACGAACTTGATCGGCCGGCCGGTGATATGGCGCACCGACAGCGCGGCACCGCCGCGCGCATCGCCGTCCAGCTTGGTCAGCACCACGCCGGTCAGCGGCAGGGTGTCGTTGAACGCCTTGGCGGTGTTGACCGCGTCCTGGCCGAGCATGGCGTCGACCACAAACAGCGTCTCGGCGGGCTTCAGCTCAGCGTGCAAGGCGGCGATTTCCTGCATCATCAACTCGTCGATACCCAGGCGGCCAGCCGTATCGACGATCAGCACGTCGTGGTAATGCTTGCGCGCCCAGTCCACCGCCGCGCGGGCGATCTCGACCGGCTTCTGGTCCGGCTGCGACGGGAAGAAGTCAGCGCCGACTTGCTCGGAAACGGTCTTCAGCTGGGCGATAGCGGCGGGGCGGTAGACGTCGCAAGAAACCGTCAGCACCTTCTTCTTCTTGTTTTCCTTCAGCCACTTCGCCAGCTTGCCGACGGTTGTGGTCTTGCCCGCACCCTGCAGGCCGGCCATCAGGATGATGGCGGGCGGCTGCACGTTCAGGTTCAGCTCGGCTTCCTTGTTATTGCCGCCGGCGGCCTCGGCACCGCCGATGACCGAGGTCAGCTCGCGCTGGACCACGCCGACTAGCGCCTGGCCCGGCGTGAGGCTGGTGATCACATCCTCGCCCAGCGCCTTTTCCTTGACGCGGGCGATGAATTCGCGCACGACCGGCAGCGCCACGTCGGCTTCGAGCATGGCAAGGCGCACTTCGCGCAGCATCTCGGCGGTGTTGGCCTCGGTCAGGCGCGCCTCGCCGCGCATGGTCTTGACCACACGCGCCAGGCGTTGAGTGAGATTGTCCAGCATGGCAGGAATCGGGGGAGATATCGGAGCAGGGGCTCGGTCTGAAAACGGGGCAGGCCCGTGCCAGTTGCAGGCTGGAGCACCGGTTCAACCGGCCGCCACCGTCCGTGGGCACTAAGGTAAACTGCGCAAATGGTCATTGTACTGTATGCCCTGACGGCACTTCTCTATTGCGGCCTGGCCTGGCACGGCTGGGCCACGCGCCATGCCGGCGTTGCCTCTACGGCCGCCAAGGCCGGACAATCCGGCGGCGCGGCCTCGGCCGTGCTGGTCGCCGGCGGCCCCGGCAGCGCCCTGCCACCGGCGGGCGGCGCGCACGGCGAGGGCCGGCCGGCCTGGTGGCACGTGCTGATGCTGGCGGCGCTGGCCTGCCACGGCATGCTGCTGCACGAAACCATCTTCCCGTCCGACCGCATGGTGTTCGGCTTTGCCTTCGCGCTGTCGGCCATGCTGTGGCTTGGCGTGGGCATCTACTGGATCGAGAGCTTCTTCTTCTCGCTGGCCGGGCTGGGGCTGATCGTGATCCCGGTGGCGCTGGTCGCGAGCCTGATGCCGCTGGCCTTTCCGGGCTCGCAGATCCTGGGCTACGCGGCGCAGCCGCTGTTCAAGCTGCACTTCATCATCGCCAACGTGGCGTACGGGCTGTTCACGCTGGCGGCGTTCCATGCCTTCCTGATGCTGCTGGCCGAGCGCCGGCTGCACGGTTTCCGCCACGTCCCGGCACGGCCGGCCGAGGCCAATGGCACGCAACCCAGCCAGTGGCTGGGCCGCTGGCTGGACCTGCTGCCGCCGCTGCTGACACTGGAGAAGCTGCTGTTCCGCCTGATCGGCGCCGGCTTCGTGCTGCTGACACTGACGATCGGCTCGGGCCTGCTGTTCTCCGAAGAACTGTTCGGCCGCGCTTTCCGGATGGACCACAAGACCGTGTTCGCGCTGATTTCGTGGGCCATGTTCGGCGGCATCCTGGCCGGGCGCATCTTCCGCGGCTGGCGCGGCAAGGTGGCGCTGCGCTGGGTGATCGCCTCGTTCGGCATCCTGCTGCTGGCCTATGTCGGCAGCCGCTTTGTGATTGAAGTAGTCCTGCACCGTTTCTGAGACACCATGGCACGTATCCTGATCCTGCTGGCCGTGGTGCTGGGCGTCTTCTGGTGGCTGCGCGCCCGCGCCGAAGCGCGGCTGGCGCAGCAACGCGCGCGGCAGCAAGCCAGCGAAGCCGCCGCGCGCGCCCACGCCAATGCCGGCCAGCCCGCCGACGCTGAACCGATGGTCCAGTGCGCCCAATGCGGCGTACACCTGCCGATGGGCGAAGCCATCGCCTGGCGCGGCCTGCACTACTGCCGCCGCAGCCACCTGCCTGACGAGGCCAGCCACACCGACGGCGGCGGCGCGCGCCCATGACCGAACCGGCGCCGTCAGGCTGGCAGCGGCTGAACGCCTGGCGCGGCCTGGCGCAGCTGTGGCGTCAGCCTGAACCGCCCGAATTCCACTGGCGCCTGCTGCGCTATTTCTGCTGGACCCGTGTGGCCGTGGGTCTGCTGCTGCTTGGCTATGCGCTGATGCGGCGCGGCGAGCCCGCGCCGGCGCCATTGCCGCCATTGCCGCCATTGCCGCCATTGCCGCCGTTGCCGCCGTTGCCGCATTCGTTGCTGCCGGATCTGCCATTCGGGCTGGCCGGTGTCGAGCATGCGGCGGCCATGACGGTCGCCGTGCCTTACCTTGGCATTGCGCTGGCGATGCTCGCCGGCACACTCTGGCGCCGCCATTTCCACCTGCGCGTGCGCGTGCAGGTGCTGGCTGACCTGGCGCTGCTGGCGCTGGTGTTCCACGCCATGGGCCACCCGGGCAGCCAGGGCCAGGCCGACGGCCTCGCCATGATCTTCCTGCTGCCCGCGCTCGAAGCCGGTGCGCTCACCAGCCTGCCGTTCGCGCTCTTTGCCGCGTCGATCTCCGCGCTGGTGGTGATGGGCGGCCCTTTCATGCACACCATCCTGCTGCGTCAGGCCGATGCCGGGCTGCTGGGTTCGGGACTGTTCGGGCTGGTGTTCATGATCGCGGCGCTGCTGATGTACATGCTGGCCAACCGCCAGCTCGCGCAGGAGCGGCTGGCGCTGGCGCGCGAGCAGGAATTGCGGATGCAGCAGCTGGTCAACCGGCTGATGGTCAACGACATGCAGGACGGCGTGATGCTGGTGCGCGCCAACGGCGCCGTGGTGGCGGCGAACCCGGCGGCGGTGGTGCTGTTGGGCGTGCAGGCGCATGAGCGCATCTATTCGCGCCGGCTGGGTGCGCCGGCGGGGCAGGGCCGCGATGGCGACACCGTGCTGTTCGACCTGCGCCGCATCCCGCGCCTGCAGCCGCTGATGGAAATGCTGCGCGACTGGCTGCGCAGCAAGGACGACGTGCCGCGCATCCTGCAATTGCTGCCGATGGCGTCCGGCACCGCCCTGGCCGACGGCACCATGCAGCACACCCGGCTGCGGCTGCGTTTCGTGCTGCCGGGGCTGGCGGGATTGCGCTCGACGCTGGCGCACGGGCGCACCGTGCCGTCGCAACTCGATACCGCCGCCTGGAACGAACTGTCCCCCGAGGCCGCCGCCCGCCTGCGCCTGGCCATCGCGCAGAACGAGGCCATGGCCTGGTCGCAGGAAGACGAAGCGCTGCTGCGCAGCGAGATGCGTGACACCGTGCTGGTCCATATCGAAAGCTGGGAGCGCATCGCCGAACAGGTGCAGCAGGAAAAGCTGGCCGCGATGGGCCGGCTGGTGGCCAGCATCGCGCACCAGATCCGCAACCCGCTGGCGGCCATCAGCCAGGCCAGCGAGCTGCTGGCCGACTCCGCGCGCCAGGGGCCTGCAGCGGCGGATCGTTCAGACAACACCGGCGGCGCCGATGTCGATATCGATGCGCGCCTGCTGCGCATCATCCACGACAACGTGCGCCGGCTCGACCAGGTGGTGTCCGATGTGCTGCAGATGTCGCGCCGCCCGCGCACCGGCCGCAGCACCGTGCACCTGGCGCAGGCGCTGCCCGAGATCGTCGAGCGCTGGCGCCTGGAAATGCGTTCGCGCCGTCCACACGCCGGCGAGACCCGACCGGCCGGCCGCGCCGACATCAACGCCAACGCCATCCGCCTGACCGTGGACGTGGCCCAGCCGGTGGTGTTCGACGCCGCGCAGCTGCAGCAGGTGCTGGGCAACCTGCTCGACAACGCCTGGCGCTACTGCAGCCGGCTGCCGGGCTCGATCCGGCTGCTGGCGCACGCGCTGGACCAGCACCATGCCGAGCTGATCGTCTGGAACGACGGCGCCGAGGTCTCGCGCGAGCACCAGCGCAGCCTGTTCGAGCCTTTCTTCACCAGCAACGCCCAGGGCACCGGCCTGGGCCTGTTCATGGCGCGCGAGCTGTGCGGCGCCAACGACGCGCAGGTGCGCTACGGCGCGGTCTCGGTGCCGGCGCTGATCGAGCGCACCGGCGTGCTGGCCGCGGCCGCGCGCGATACACTGCCGGCCAAGGCCTTCGTGCTGACGCTGCGCATCGAGACCGCCGATGCGGCCGTCGCATGAACGGCGTCCGCCCATCCACACCCACCGCCATGCCACCCCGAACGCCCGATCCCATTCTCGTCATCGACGACGAGGCCGACCTGCGCGAGCTGCTCGACATCTCCATCCGGCGCATGGGCCATGACGTGGTGCTGGCAGGCTCGCTGGCCGAGGCGCGGCAAAAGCTGGCGCAGGGCCGCTACAGCCTGGTGCTGACCGACATGCGGCTGGGAGACGGCCTGGGCATCGAGATCGTGCGGCAGCTGTCGGCCGCGCCCGAACGCATCCCGGTGGCGGTCATCACCGCTTACGGCAGCGCCGACAACGCCGTCGAGGCGCTCAAGGCCGGCGCCTTCGACTACATCGCCAAGCCGGTCTCGCTGGAGCAGTTGCGCAGCCTGGTGCTCAACGCGCTCGGCCGCCAGCAGCGCGACAGCACCGAAGCCGATGCCGGCGGCAGCGCCGGCGCGGATGCCGCCGCCGACCGGGCCGCGGCGTTGCTGCCCGGCCATTCCGCCGCCATGCACGAGGTGCGCCGCTCGCTGTCGCGGCTGGCGCGCAGCATGGCCCCGGTGGTCATCAGCGGCGAATCCGGCAGTGGCAAGGAGCGCGCCGCGCGCGCCATCCACGCGATCAGCGCGCGCGCCTCGCACCCGTTTATCGCGGTCAACTGCGGCGCCATCCCCGAGACGCTGATGGAGTCGGAGTTCTTCGGCCACGTCAAAGGCGCCTTCACCGGCGCCGATGGCGAGCGCGGCGGTTTTTTCCACGCCGCCAACGGCGGCACGCTGCTGCTCGACGAGGTGGCCGACCTGCCGCTGGCCATGCAGGTCAAGCTGCTGCGCGCGCTGCAGGAGCGCCGCGTGCGCAAGATCGGCGCCAGCCGTGAAGACGCCGTCGACGTGCGCGTGATGTGCGCCAGCCACAAGGACCTGGCCGCGATGGTCGCCGCCGGCCAGTTCCGCCAGGACCTGTATTACCGCCTGAACGTGCTGGCGCTGCGCATGCCCACGCTGCGCGAGCGCGGCGAAGACATCCCGGTGCTGGCGCGCGCCATCCTGGACCACCTGGCCGTGCGCTACGGCGACCCCCATCCCAAGCGCCTGGCGCCGGCCGCGCTGGAACAGCTGGCCGCCTACCGCTTCCCCGGCAACGTCCGCGAGCTGGAGAACCTGCTCGAGCGCGCCTACGCCTTTGCCGAGAGCGAGCAGATCGAGGTGGCCGACCTCGGCTCGCTGGATGCCGGCGCGCCCGGCGCCGGGCTGACGGCGCCCGCGCCCGCGATGGCGTCACCGTTGCCTGCGACCCAGTACGCCCCCTGGGGCGCACCGGGAGTGTGGGCGCCGATGCCGCCCGCGGCGACGCCCGCGCCCGCGATAGTGGCCGAACCCGCTGCCGCGCCACAGCCCGCCTCACAGCCCGCCGCACCGTCCACCGCCCAGCCCGAGCCCGCCGGTGATGCCACCGAGCGCGCCTGCCGCGGCATCGTCTTCCCGATCGACCTGCCGGCCCGGCTCGAAGCCGTCGAGCGCGAGCTGATCCTGCAGGCGCTGGCGCAGACCAATTTCAACCGCACCGCCGCCGCGCCGCTGCTGGGCCTGAACCTGCGCCAACTGCGCTACCGCATCCAGCAGCTGGGCATCCGCGAAGCCATGGACGCCGCCGACCGCGGCGTGGCCGAGAACGCCGGCGACGGCACGGGCGAGGGCACGCCATGACCACGCCCAGTCAGCCCAACCTGCCCGCGTCCGCGCAGGCTTTCCTGCCCGACGCCGGCGGCTGGGTGCCCGCCGCCCGCCGCGTGCCGTCGCCCAATTTCGACCAGCGCCCGCCGGGCATGCCGGTGGACCTGGTGGTGCTGCACAACATCAGCCTGCCGCCCGGCCAGTTCGGCAGCGGCGACATCGAGGCGTTCTTCCAGAACCGGCTCGACCCGGACAAGCATCCGTTCTTCGCCACCATCCATCAGGTCCAGGTGTCCGCGCACTTCCTGGTGACGAGGCAGGGCGAGCTGGTGCAGTTCGTGCCGTGCACGCAGCGGGCCTGGCATGCCGGCCAGTCGGACTTCTTTGGCCGCACGCGCTGCAACGACTTCTCGATCGGCATCGAGATCGAGGGTTGCGACGACCTGCCGTTCACCTCCGCCCAATACGACACCGTGGCCGCGCTAGTGCCGGCCCTGATGGCGGCCTACCCGGTACGGGCGATCGCCGGCCACAGCGACATTGCTCCGGGACGCAAGACCGATCCTGGCCCGCATTTCGACTGGGACCGCTTCGCCGCCAGTGCAGCCGTGCCGCAAGGCATGTTGCCCTATCGGCACCCCTGCGCGTGATCCGTTCGTAACGTCATTCCCTGCGGTCGTGCGCCCAGTCGTGCGCCCCATTCCGGCGCACATGCCCCAAGCAGATTAGGGGCTATCGCATGCTCGCAACAATCAAAAAAATTTTTGTGAAATGTGCAGTTGCGAATGGTTTCTCTGAAACCCTTGTGTGCACTAGGCTCCCGGGCATGTGGCGCTGCCGCACCCGCCAGCTTCGCCCGGAAACGACCCCGAAATAGCGGTTGTCAAGACTGGTCATTCGGATTCGTTTCACTATACTTAGCCCAGTTTTCAGCAGCACCCACTATATCTAGTAGTCAAACCGGGGAGCTGGCCCAAGTGTGAGGTGGCGGTTGTGCAGTGAGTGCAACCCGTCAGGAAACCTCCGCAAGGCTGGCGAATCACAAAGAGTCCCTGGCGAAATGTTCACGCAGAGGCAGTTTGTCCGTGCGCGGTCACACCGAAACGGATCCTTCTTTCCGCCGCATTTCGCCAGGGACTCTTTTGTCTCTTATATCCAGGCTAAAAACAGGACTTCACATGCAAACGGCCCAGAACGAACTCACCACGGGTAGCGCCGCCGCAGGCGTTGCCAACCAGGCACCGAACGCACAGCAGACCTCCAGCGCCGCTTCCACCAACTACCCGGATCACAAGATCATCCGTCGTAATGGCGCCGTGGTGGCGTTCGAGCCGTCCAAGATCGCCGTGGCCATGACCAAGGCCTTTCTCGCCGTCAACGGCGGGCAGGGCGCCGCATCCGCGCGCGTGCGCGAGATCGTCGAGCAGCTGACCGACAACGTCGTGCGCGCACTGGTGCGCAGCCGCCCGAGCGGCGGCGCCATCCACATCGAAGACGTGCAGGACCACGTGGAACTGGCGCTGATGCGCTCGGGCGAGCATGAAGTGGCCCGCGCCTACGTGCTCTACCGCGAAAAGCGCAAGGCCGAGCGCGCCAGCGCCAGCGCCGAGGCCGTGGCCCGCGTGCAGGAAGCCGGTGTCAACATCAACGTGACCGATGCCGGCGTGAGCAAGCCGCTCGACATCGTCGCGCTGCACGCCCTGCTCGACAACGCCTGCGCCGGCCTGGGCAAGGCCGTCAGCGCCGAGCCGATCCTCAAGGAAACGCTCAAGAACCTGTACGAAGGCGTGCCGATGACGCAGGTGTACGACTCCGCCATCCTGGCCGCGCGTACCCTGATCGAAAAGGACCCGGACTACAGCCAGGTCACCGCCCGTATCCTGCTGCACACCATCCGCAAGGAAATCCTGGGCGCCGAAGTGACGCAGGCCGAAATGACCACGCGTTACGCCGAGTACTTCCCGAAATTCATCGCGCGCGGCATCAAGGCCGAGCTGCTGGACGAGAAGCTGGCCACCTTCGACCTGGCCCGCCTGGGCGCCGCGCTGGACGCCGGCCGCGACTTCCAGTTCAACTACCTGGGCCTGCAGACGCTGTATGACCGCTACTTCCTGCACATCGACGAGACCCGCATCGAGATGCCGCAGGCATTCTTCATGCGCGTCGCCATGGGCCTGGCCCTCAACGAAACCGATCGCGAAGCGCGCGCCATCGAGTTCTACCAGCTGCTGTCGTCGTTCGACTTCATGTCGTCCACGCCGACCCTGTTCAACTCGGGCACCCAGCGCTCGCAGCTGTCGTCGTGCTACCTGACCACCGTCTCGGACGACCTGGAAGGCATCTACGAAGCGCTCAAGGAAAACGCGCTGCTGTCCAAGTTTGCCGGCGGCCTGGGCAATGACTGGACCAACGTGCGCGCGCTCGGCTCGCACATCAAGGGCACCAACGGCAAGTCGCAAGGCGTCGTGCCCTTCCTCAAGGTGGTAAACGACACCGCCGTGGCAGTGAACCAGGGCGGCAAGCGCAAGGGCGCCGTCTGCGCTTACCTGGAAACGTGGCACCTGGATATCGAAGAATTCCTGGAGCTGCGCAAGAACACCGGCGACGACCGCCGCCGTACCCACGACATGAACACGGCCAACTGGATTCCGGACCTGTTCATGAAGCGCGTGATGGAAAACGGCGAATGGACGCTGTTCTCGCCGTCCACCTGCCCGGACCTGCACGACAAGGTCGGCAAGGCGTTCGAGCAGGCCTACCTCGGCTACGAAGCCAAGGCCGCCAGCGGCGAACTGAAGCTGTTCAAGAAGGTTCCGGCCATGCAGCTCTGGCGCAAGATGCTGGGCATGCTGTTCGAAACCGGCCACCCGTGGATCACCTTCAAGGATCCGTGCAACATCCGCAGCCCGCAGCAGCACGTCGGCGTCGTCCACAGCTCCAACCTGTGCACGGAAATCACGCTGAACACCAATGACAGCGAGATCGCCGTCTGCAACCTGGGCTCGGTCAACCTGGTCGCCCACCTGGCCAAGCAGGCCGATGGCTCGTACGTGCTCGACCACGCCAAGTTGCAGAAGACCATCCGCACCGCCATGCGGATGCTCGACAACGTCATCGACATCAACTACTACGCTGTCGAAAAGGCCCGCAACTCCAACCTACGCCACCGTCCGGTCGGCATGGGCATCATGGGCTTCCAGGACTGCCTGCACGTGCTGCGCACGCCGTACGCCAGCGACGCCGCGGTGAAGTTCGCCGACAGCTCGATGGAAGCCGTGTGCTACTACGCCTACCAGGCCTCCACCGAGCTGGCCGAAGAGCGTGGCCGCTACGAGACCTACACCGGCTCGCTGTGGGACCGCGGCATCCTGCCGCAGGACTCGCTCAAGCTGCTGGCCGAAGAGCGCGGCGGCTACCTGGACGTGGACCTGTCGAGCAGCATGGACTGGGACAGCCTGCGCGCCCGCATCAAGCAGCACGGCATGCGCAACTCGAACTGCATCGCGATCGCGCCGACCGCCACGATCTCGAACATCATCGGCGTGTCCGCGTGCATCGAGCCGACGTTCCAGAACCTGTACGTCAAGTCGAACCTGTCGGGCGAGTTCACCGTGGTCAATGACTACCTGGTGCGCGACCTGAAGGAACGCGGCCTGTGGGACGAAGTGATGGTCGCCGACCTGAAGTACTTCGACGGCTCGCTGTCGCGCATCGACCGCATTCCGCAAGACCTGCGCGACATCTACGCCACCGCGTTCGAAGTCGAGCCGACCTGGCTGGTCGAAGCCGCCAGCCGCCGCCAGAAGTGGATCGACCAGGCCCAGTCCCTGAACATCTACATGGCCGGCGCCTCGGGCAAGAAGCTGGACGACACCTACAAGCTGGCCTGGCTGCGCGGCCTGAAGACCACGTACTACCTGCGCACCATGGCTGCCACGCACGTGGAGAAGTCCACCGTGTCGCGCGGCTCGCTGAACGCGGTGTCGTCGGGTAGCGACAGCGGCTCCGCCATGGACGCCGCTGCCGCATCGGCCCCGGCCATGCCGGAAGCCGAAGGCGCGGTCTGCACGATGCGCCCGGGCGACCCTGGCTTTGAAGAGTGCGAAGCCTGCCAATAAGGCAAAAAACACTAGAAAGCAAAAAACCACCCCCTGTTTGCTCCCCTCTCCCGCATGCGGGAGAGGGGCGGGGGTGAGGGCCGGCGCATCAACGAAGTGAAGCGTCAAACCTGACCAACGACCGCGCCCCCCAAACCGAATCACGGAGAACAACATCATGCTGAGCTGGGACGACGACGTTCAAGCCACCCCGCAGGCCGCACCGCAGCCTGCCCTGCAACCCGCTGCATCGGCTGCCACCGCTGACCAGCAAGGCGTCCTGCCGCCGAGCGCCACGCAAGCCGGCATCCTGGGCAACAACCCCAACGCCGCCGCCGCGCAAAGCAACCGCCGCGTCAACGCCGCCGACAAGCGCGTCATCAACGGCTCGACCGACGTCAACCAGCTCGTCCCGTTCAAGTACAAGTGGGCGTGGGAAAAGTACCTGGCCGGCTGCGCCAATCACTGGATGCCGCAGGAAATCAACATGTCGCGCGACATCGCGACGTGGAAAGACCCCAACGGCCTGACCGAAGACGAGCGCCGCATCATCAAGCGCAACCTCGGCTTCTTCGTCACCGCCGACTCGCTGGCCGCCAACAACATCGTGCTGGGCACCTACCGCCAGATCACCGCGCCGGAATGCCGCCAGTACCTGCTGCGCCAGGCCTTTGAAGAGGCCATCCACACGCACGCCTACCAGTACATCGTCGAATCGCTGGGCCTGAACGAAGCCGAGATCTTCAACGCGTACCACGAAGTGCAATCGATCCGCGACAAGGACGAGTTCCTGATCCCGTTCATCGACACGCTGACCGATCCGTCATTCAAGACCGGCACGCCGGAAAATGACCAGAAGCTGCTGAAGTCGCTGATCGTGTTCGCCTGCATCATGGAAGGGCTGTTCTTCTATGTGGGCTTCACGCAGATTTTGGCGATGGGGCGGCAGAACAAGATGACTGGGGCTGCGGAGCAGTATCAGTACATCCTGCGGGATGAGTCGCTGCACTGCAATTTTGGGATTGATCTGATTAATCAGATCAAGCTGGAGAATCCGCATCTTTGGACGGCGGAGTTTAAGGCTGAGATTACTGAGTTGTTCAAGAAGGCTGTTGATCTTGAATATCGTTATGCTGAGGACACCATGCCGCGTGGCGTGCTGGGGCTGAATGCGCCGATGTTCAAGTCTTACCTGCGGTTCATCTGCAATCGTCGGTGCCAGCAGATTGGGTTGGATCAGCTGTTCCCGAATGAGGAGAACCCGTTCCCGTGGATGAGTGAGATGATTGATTTGAAGAAGGAGCGGAACTTCTTTGAGACTCGGGTTATTGAGTATCAGACGGGTGGGGCGTTGAGCTGGGATTGAGGAAGAAGAAGCAAGCAGTTTGTCCAAATTCGTCGTAAAAAAGGGAGCCGAGAGGCTCCCTTTTTTCATATTTGGCATGCTCTCTACCGCTTTCGGGGGATGACCAATTCGATCGAGGAGTGGAAAAATGTTACGTACCGGAGTTCAATTATAGGTTCATTTTTCCGCGAGGCAGATTGTGCGAAGGCGGCCATGGTGAGCGCCCTTGCCGATGCCCGGCGCGCCATGCCGTCCGCTACGCTGATCGAAGCGGTTCCCGATCTGGTGGGACTTACCGATATCGCCGATGCCGTCGGCATGTCCCGCCAGAACATGCGCAAGTTGATGATCGGCTATCCCGAGTCTTTCCCGGCGCCGGTGCATGAAGGCAGCACCACACTCCGGCACTTGCTGGATGTGCTGATATGGCTGGATCAGCGCGATTACAGCATTGACCCGATCCTGTTGGATGTCGCCGGCACGGCCATGCAATTCAATCTTGTCCGTTGCGCCAGTCAGGTGGTGCCTGCCATGGCGCGGGAGTTTCGGGCGCTGGTGGGGTAACGGCAACGCACTGGAAGTCACACGATTGTTCGATAGCCGGGGCGGGCGAGCGAATCGAACATCAGGTACGGGCAGACGAAGCCGCCAAAGTTCGCAAGGCAGTTGATCGCGCCGATGCACGCCGTGGCCGTCGTCCCGCCGAGCATGCCGTCGGCAACGTTTGCATGACCGGCGAGAAGCTGATGATCCTTGCCTGGTCACCCCGTGGTGTTCGCAACGCTCAGAGAATGCTCTTGGACCCTGCCGTTCGCGACGCGATATACGCGATCTGCCGCCTGGACCAGCGAATGGCGATGCGTAACCACTATCACCGTTGGTACCCGTTGCCGGACACGTGCGAAGATTCGCGCCTCGCGTTCTGGATCGAGCGAGGATGTGGGTTCATCCAGAATGATGACCGCCGGGCGGCGCGCGAGCGCACGGCCCAGCGCGACACGCTGGCGTTCCCCACCTGACAGGGCCCTGCCTTGAATGCCCAGCGGTCGATCCAGGATATCGCCGTTTCCGTCTGCGGCGATCTCATGCAGTTCAAGCAACGCAACGAGTTCGTGCAGCTTGTGGTCTGACGGCGGGTTGTCACAGCCGTAGGTCAGATTCGTCCTGAGTGAGCCGGTGAGGATCATCGGCGCCTGAGGCGCGACAGCGACTTCGCCAGCGATATCGCTGATGGACAGCTTGCCGACGTCCGCGCCAAAAAGGTAAACAGTGCCAGCTGCGGGGCGGGCGAGTCCGAGCATCAATTGGACCAGGCTCGATTTGCCCGCCCCCGATGGCCCGGTGAGCGCGACAAGCTCGCCCTGCCTGATAGTGATGTTCACGCGGCGCAAAATCTGCTTCTGGCCTTGTGTGACAACTGCGTGCTCGATGCGAAAGACTTCGTTCGCCGTCCGATCCATATGCAGGCTAGATTCTCCGCGCTCGACTGGTAGCTCCAGAAGCCCAAAGCTCTCGCGTAACGCGAGATGGTTGCGGCGCAAATCGGACAGCGATCCCGCAAGGGTAGTGAAAGGTATCGCCAGTGTCACGATGTAGCCAACAATCATGACGAAGTCGCCTGCGCGGAATGTCGAATGGATGGCGCCATATGCGGTCGTCACCGTGAAGAGCGTGAGCAAAAGGCCGGTGCAGATGGCTTGCGTCGCAAGCAGAAGTGCGAGCCGGGTGTTTCCGTGGGTCAATTTGCCGATATAGACATCAAGCGTGCGGTGCAACGCGGCATCCTCTCTCGCGTACGCGTTGTTGAGTTTGATGTCGAGCATGAAGCCGAGCTTTTCAACAAGATGGCTCGACAGCAGGTCGGCACCGCTGAAGATCTCCTCATGAGCGCTCTTGCTTTTGTCCGCGAGGAACCATGTCGCGGCGAAGAGAAGCAACATGGATACGGCAAATCCTAGAGCGAACGCGCCGTCGGTCAATTGCCACAGAACGACGCTGGACAGTATCAGCTGGAGAACAGTCGGGACTATTGCCCAGAACACAGCAAACGTGATTGCACTGAAAGCTGCACGACTTCGTGCGATGACTGAAACCAGGCTGCCCGGATCTTCTGCAGTCAGGCGCGGGTAGTCAACCCTGATGAGTCTGGCAAAGATGGCGTGATGGAATGCGGCATCACATCTTGCGAGAACGGCCGCGGAAAGCATGGCTTTCAGCCAATCGAACGCGCGAGCGGTGGTCCAGGCAAGTCCATAAGCGGCTGCGAGAAGTACCGGCGAACCTGTAGCGCTATGCGGGGCTTCCACAGATAGAGCATTGGTTGCCTCACCCAAGAGGTAGGGGACTAGCGTTGACAATGCCGCGCACAGCGCTACAAACAACGTTGCGCCGCAGAAGTGGATTGGCAAGGCCGGATATTTTCTGACCGAGATTCGGTAGGCGAAGATCCAGTCCTTATACAAATCCAAAAGAAACCTCATTGTCATCACCTTCAGGTATCAAAGTCATGTGGGACTCTGGACCAGCTTGGCATCGCCATGGCTTTGCATCGCGCATGACCCTGTTACACATTTCGACGAAGTCCATGCACGAACATTTCCACGGCATAGATCCGGGTAATCTCCATCAAGCCAGCGGGATATCCCAGTGCCGCGCGCTTTATGAGCTTGCTCAAGCTGACAACGTCGAGGAGCCCGGCAGACGCCGCCCACCCCTCCAGGCATGTCTCAAGGACGTGGGCGTTGTTCACTTTGATGCCCTGCAGCGCAGAGTGCATGATGTCGCCCTTGTCTGTCCGCCAGAGAGTTACCAAGCCTGACGCACGATACACAGCCTTCCGCACACTGAGCCGATTGTGGTCGGCGGAGAAGGCTTCCTCGAGATTCATTTGCATTGCATGCTCAACAATCGGTTGAGCAAGAAAGGGCATGACAGGCCGGCCTCCTTTCGGGTAGGGCTGCACCAGCGCGTCATCAAGGACGGCCCCCAGCGCTGCGATCTGATATCGCCTGGCCGGCCTTAGTCTTAGTGTCGCGCCACGCAGTACATCGTCGTACAAGGTCGCGGGTCGCTCCCTTGGCGCTTGCTGTATAACTGTTTGAGCTTGTTGGGCGTGTGAACCACCGAGATGATCAAAGGCACCGCCGAATGCGAATTTCAGTACGCTGTATAACGGCAGACGGTAATGAATGGCAAGGTCCCTTAGCGCGGAGACGGCGCGCATCAGGTGCAGGCTCGCGGCGGCATCAACGACCACGCAGAACGGTGGTGGGGCGAGATACAGCGAATCGCCCCCGTGACCATTCAACAATATGCCGCGTTCGACGGGGATGCCCGCTTTCTCCATGTCTTGGTCGCGCGCAAGAAAGCAAAGCTTTGTAGCGGGTTGCGCGACAGCTGGGATGGCATCTATGGAAGTGAATGGCAGCTTTGCCAACAGTGGATACGCCCTATGGTTTATGCCGCAGTGCCTAGCGACATGCCGGGCGATCGCGACTTCATTGGATGACGTTCGAGTTGGATCGAAATGGGTGATTGCCAGTGTTCGCGTATTCAATTTCGCTCGCTGCAAAGCTACCGCAAGTGCGGTGGAATCCAGTCCACCAGAGAGCTCGAGAGTGATGGCATCCACGCCTCGCAACATCGAGCTGTGCACCATGGTGAGCAGATCTACGAAGTCTGCTTGATCGCGAGGTTTTCGTGAGGGCCAAGGTGACCAAGCGCGGAATAGTTCCGGAGCTGCAACGCGCTTCCAACGCAATGCGTGGCCCGGCGGGAGATGTGATACTCCTCTCCAGCCCGTTCCCGTTGATTCACCATATCCATGCGCGAGAAACTGATGCAGAAAAGAGAGATCTGGCTCACGGCAGGCGCCGCCCAACTGCGCGAAGTCGTCAATCCGGTTGCCGACGTGCAAGGTGCCGTCGGCAGCGAGGCGATAGAACACTGGATGCTGACCACAAGGATCGGCCAGGACCACAAACCTGTTCTGGAGTTTGTCGTAGACAATAATGAAGTATGGCCCCCAGAATTGCCTGCTAACGTTCTGGGGGACGGTCTGCGCTAGCTCAGCTCATGCGGTTATACACATCTTTGACCCACCGAAGCGATCCTGGCGCCCCGGAAAAGTGTTTACATTCAATGACTTGAA
>NZ_JAGIQB010000294.1:0-287 GCF_017815025.1 Cupriavidus phytohabitans | reverse complement strand
CCATCGCGGTCGCGTGGCAACTCGACCCGCACCGGGCCGCGCTCGGTGATCACGGTCTTGCCGCTGAGGCCGTTACGCGCATTGGACTGCTCGGCCGGCTTGGGCTCGCCCGGCTTATAGCCCAAATGCATGCTCATCTCGGCGCCCATCGCCCGTTCGATGATGGCCTTGTTGAACGCCAGCATCAGGTCCTGGACCTCGCTGGGGGTCATCGGCCCTTTGACCAGCTCATCCAGCAAGCCCTCAGGCAAAGCCGGCAGCGGCCCGCGGGCCGCTGCCTGAGACGC
>NZ_JAGIQB010000293.1:0-289 GCF_017815025.1 Cupriavidus phytohabitans | reverse complement strand
GGTTGATGGAACAACCGGTTTCATCAGGTCATAAATGCTCCAGTGAAACAGAGACTCACGCGACTTGCAGGTCGCACGAAGACGTTCTTGGCCAAATCGATACCGACTGTCGTAATCTGCATGATGGACGCTCCTGTTCGGTTCAGGTGGTGACGTGGGAATCTCCACTCTGGCACAGCGATGCCGTGACGGGTGGGGGCGTCCATCCCATTAGCAGAGGTCGAAGTAGTTGGGGGTAGCGCCGGCAAGGCTCGAATCCGCCGACGAAGGACCGAACGAGAGGGAGTGT
>NZ_JAGIQB010000292.1:0-299 GCF_017815025.1 Cupriavidus phytohabitans | reverse complement strand
GGCGTGATCGATCCCGCGCAGACGCGCACGGTGCTGGGGCTGGGCCTGTCGGCCAGCCTGAACGCGCCGATCGAGGACATGAAGTTCGGCGTGTTCCGCATGTAAGCCTGCCCCCAGGTATCCCAGAACCGTTTTCAAGAACGCTCCCCGCGAGGAGCGAAAGGCGAAGTCATGTTCACCAAAGTCCTGATCGCAAACCGCGGCGAGATCGCCTGCCGTGTTGCCGCCACCTGCCGCCGGCTCGGCATCCGCACCGTCGCGGTGTACTCGGATGCCGACGCCGATGCGCGCCACGTCGC
>NZ_JAGIQB010000291.1:0-310 GCF_017815025.1 Cupriavidus phytohabitans | reverse complement strand
GGTGGCGTCAGTAGCGCGATCGGGCGTCCGCACCGGGCTGCCAGGGCAGGGCGGAGCAGGCGCAGTTCACCGATCCCTGGCTGGCGCTGAAGCAGTTCCGTCAGGCCGCCGATCCTCGCCCACATTGTTATATTGCATAACAATTTAACATAAAACTAATTATGCGAAATGTTAATGTAGCGGCAAAGCGGTAATGTCCGGTTGGTTGCTGGAGCGCTATCGGCAGGAAGGATCGTCTGGACTGGTCTCCCGCAAGCGCGGCCGGCCCGCCAACAACCGCCTATCGGCCGATCGTGAGGCCGCAGCGCTT
>NZ_JAGIQB010000290.1:0-313 GCF_017815025.1 Cupriavidus phytohabitans | reverse complement strand
TAATGGACTTCGCCGCCGGCATCAAGTACGCCAGAGAAATTGGTCACGAGTGACTTGTGTGTAATGCAATGGGTTAAGGAACACTTCGCGGAGACCTCGAGTGTGATAAAAGGCAGAGTCGCACAGCTCCCCAAAGCGGGGAGGAATGGGGCCGCAACGTTCGTCCCCGTGCGGCCGGATGTCGTACTCCGCAACCAGCATACGCAACCACGGCATCGTGAATAGAGCGTGGACAAACTCATGTGGTTATACACAATTGTCCCCGTCGTCGACGGCTCGTAAGCCTCGCAGTGTCTTCGCCGCGACATGAACT
>NZ_JAGIQB010000289.1:0-313 GCF_017815025.1 Cupriavidus phytohabitans | reverse complement strand
CCGATACACGGGACCCGACGCGCTCACTGGCAGAAGTTGCACGAGCGCATGGCCTGAACGCGAATCTTGTGTCGAAGCGGCGGCGGGATCAGGAGCGGGCCGCGGCGTCTGCATCCGAGCCGGCCGAACTATTCCTGCCCATAGAGATGGCATCGGGGCCGATGCCGGCGCCGATTGGATCGTCCGGGCTCGTCATCGAATGTCGTGGCGTGCGCGTGTGTTTCGAAGGCAAGCCCGAGCCTGATGTCCTGCAGCTCGTGCTGGCGAGCTTGCTGGGAGTGGGTTCGTGATGCCGGGCCTTCCCGCTGGAACG
>NZ_JAGIQB010000034.1:48690-83553 GCF_017815025.1 Cupriavidus phytohabitans | reverse complement strand
TGGAGCGCATCAACGAGGGCTTCGACCTGATGAAGCGCGGGGAGTCGATCCGATCCGTAGTGTTGTACTGAGGCGCGTGCCATGATGGAACTGATCTCGCAACACGGCTGTTATGGCGGCGTGCAGCGCTTCTACCGGCACGAGTCGGCGGCAATCGGGCTGCCGATGCGCTTCTCGGTGTTCCTGCCGCCGCAGGCGCAAGGCGGCGCGAAGGTGCCGGTGCTGTTCTACCTGGCCGGCCTGACCTGCACTGAAGAGACTTTCATGATCAAGGCCGGGGCGCAGCGCTTTGCCGCCGAGCACGGCCTGATGCTGGTCACTCCCGACACCAGCCCGCGCGGCGCGGGCGTGCCGGGCGAGGCCGATGCCTGGGATTTCGGCGTGGGAGCAGGTTTTTACGTCGACGCCACCGAGGCGCCCTGGAGCAGGCACTGGCGCATGGAAAGCTATGTCGCCGAGGAACTGTTCGACCTGGTCACCACCGCGCTGCCGGGCGAAGCCTCGCGCGTGGGGATCTTCGGGCATTCGATGGGCGGCCACGGCGCGCTGGTGCTGGCGCAGCGCCACCCCGAACGCTTCCGCTCGGTGTCAGCGTTCGCGCCGATCGCCGCGCCGACGCGCTGCCCTTGGGGCGAGAAGGCCTTCACCGGCTATCTCGGCGGCGACCGCGGGGCATGGGCGCAGTATGATGCCACCGAGCTGATGGTGCGGCAGCAAGGCGCGCCGTTCCCGGCCGGCATCCTGGTCGACCAGGGCCTGGACGACCAGTTCCTGCAGACCCAGCTGCACCCGGACGCATTCGAGGCCGCCTGCCAGGCGGTGGGCCAGCCGCTGACGCTGCGCCGGCACAGCGGCTACGACCACGGCTACTACTTCATCACGACCTTTATCGCCGACCATATCCGGCACCACGCCGGGCAGCTCTAGCGCCTGGGCGCGCCAGCGCACGCACAGCCGGCCGGCACCGACCCCCAATCAGGGGATGCCCGGTGCCGGGCCTGATCCCATAATGGCTGCTCGACCGGCCACAGAGCCGGAACAAGATGGGGTCACATCATGAACCACGTCGTCTCCCTCGGCGCCTATATCCTCGGCTGCCTGGCAGCTCTGCTGATCGCGGTGCGATGGTTGTTGCGCAATGACCCGGTGCTGCGCGCCGACGAGCCGCACGAACCGCCACGACGAACCGACTAGCCAGGCGCCACGGCAACCCGACGCAGGCGGCTGCAACCCCACAACCCTCGGACGGCCGACGGCGCCCCCCTTGCGGCGCCCGCTGGCCCTGCTCGCCCCGTATCATTACGGGTCGCGCCGGCCCGGCGCATTCCCGTCACGCCGCAGCCAGCCCCTGTCCGATGTCCGTCCCGATTGCCCTCCTCACCATCACGACCGCGCTCAGCGCCATGATGCTGGCCATCGTGTGGTCGCTGCGCCGCTGCGGGCTGCCCGGCGTGGGCGAATGGTGCGATGCCAACCTGACCGCGACCGCGGCGCTAGTGCTGTTCTCGTTGCGCGGCATGATCCCGGACCCGTTGTCGGTCGGCGTTGCCAACGCCGCGCTGGCGTGGTCGCTGGCGCTGTTCTACGCGGGCTGCATCCGCTTCTGCGGCGGCGTGCCGCCGTGGCGGCGCCTGATAGCCGCGACCGCAGTGACGGCTGCCGGCGTGATCGTCTGGCGCTATGCCGTCGACGTCTTCACCACGCGCGTCGTCATTGTCTCGGTCTTCCACGCGGTGCTGTGCGCGCTGACCGGGCTGACCTTGCTGCGCCGCCGCCCACGCGGACAATCGGCACGATTCTTCATCACGACCGCCTGCTTTGCGCTGGTCTTCGCCACCGGCCATGCGGTGCGCGGCACGCTGTCCGCGCTGCAGTGGCTGGGCAATCCCTACCTGCAGGAATCCATGTTGCTCAACACGGTGTTCCTGACCCTGGGCGCGCTGGTGATGCCCGCCATGACCATGGGCGCGGTGCTGATGATCCATGACGCCATCGTGCGCCGGCTCGAAGCAGTCGCCAATACCGACACGCTGACCGGCGTGCTGTCGCGCAAGGCATTCGAGGAAGGCGCCCGCCGCGAACTGGCGCGCGCTGCCGGCGGCAAGCCGGCGCCAGCGCTGCTGATCCTCGACATCGACCATTTCAAGTCGGTCAACGATACCTACGGGCACGCGGCTGGCGATGCCGTGCTGCAGGCGTTCGCGCAACTGGCCGCGGCGCAACTGCGGCCCGGCGACCTGCTGGGCCGCCTCGGCGGCGAAGAGTTCATGGTGCTGCTGCCCGCCACCGGCGAGGCCGGCGCCAGCGCGGTGGCGGAGCGTATCCGCGCCAGCGTGCAGCGCCATGCGGTCACGGTAGCGTCGGACAGCGGCAGCCACACCGTGCGCTATACCGTCAGCGGCGGCACCGCCGGCTGGCATCCAGGCCTGACGCTGGCGCAGCTGAGCGCGCGTGCCGATGCGGCGCTGTATCGCGCCAAGGTGGGCGGGCGCAACCGCATCGCGGCGCACAGCGGACCAGCCCCGGCGACGCAGGCGGCAGCGCAGACCGCGCACGTGCTGGATGCCTGAGTCGCGTCAATCCTCTTCCACCACGCGCCGGTAAGCGCCGGGCCGCGAGCCGGTCCAGCGCCGGAACGCCCGGTGGAAAGCGCCCGGCTCGGCAAACCCCAGTTCCGCCGCGATATCCGCCACCGGGCGGCCGGAGTGGCTGAGCGCCTCGATGGCAAGGTCGCGCCGCAGCCCGTCCTTCAGGTCCTGGTAGCTCACGCCCTCGTCCATCAGGCGGCGCCGCAGCGATGAGGCCGACAGGTTCAGGCTGACCGCCAGCGCCTCGAAGGTCGGCCACAGCTCGGGCCGCTGGTTGCGCAGCAGCCGGCGCACGCGCGCGCCGACGCTGGTGCGGTCGGAATACTTCACCACCACGTTGTGCGGGGCATCGCGCAGGAAAGCCTTCAGGCTGCGCTCGTCCTGGCGCACCGGCTGGTCAAGCAGCGCGGCGTCGAACACCAGCGCCGTGGCCGGCTGGTCGAAGGCGAGCTGGCGCGAGTACATCACGCGGTATTCGGCGCTGTAAGGCGGCTCCGCGTAGTCGAACGCCGCGAGCCGTACCGGCACGCGACGGCGCAACAGCCAGCTCATCAAGCCATGCAGCATGATCAGCATGGTTTCCTTGGCGAAGACGCCGGGGTGCCGCCCCAGCGCCGCGTTGGGCGCGGTCAGCACCAGCGCGGCCTCGTCCCCATGCCGGTCCAGGCGCACGCCGATATCGTCCAGCAGCAAACGGAAATACCGGGTAATGCGCTCCAGCCCCTGCCCCAGCGTACGGCTGCCGACCACGGCGTGGCACAGCATGGCAAAGCTGCCGCACTTCATGCTGCGCGAATCCTGGCCGAAGAACTCGTCGTCCAGCGCGGCGGCGACCGCCAGCCACAGCTCGCTGTAGCTGGCCGCCGAAACCCGTGCCAGCGGCACCGCCAGCAGTTCCGGCGCGATGCCGGCGCTGCGCAGCACCGGCGCGGGGTCGATCCCGCGCGCCTGCAGCCCGGCGATGGCATGGTGGACAAAACAAAGCGCGACACTGCCTTTTTCCATGGTCCGGCGGGTGGCAAACGAGTTCAGGAAGATTGGCGGATTTTGGCATAGGAGTCCGCCCCCGGCATTCCTACACTGCCCGCAGGCCAAGACGCCAAGCGCGCATTCTGCCTGAGATGCCGCGCCGCGCCAATGCGCTTTACAGAAGCCCCCGCGGAACACCACCACGCCAACCTGCCATGCACAGCGACTACACCGAACAGCAACAGATGATCCGCGACAGCGCGCGCGCCTTTGCCAGCGAGCGCCTGGCCGCCGGCGCCGCCCAGTGGGACCGCGACGGCCGCCTGCCCGAGGATGTGGTCGCAGAGATGGGCGCGCTGGGCCTGCTCGGCATGATCGTGCCGGAGGACTGGGGCGGCACCTACACCGACTATGTCGCGTACGCGCTCGCCATCGAAGAGATCGCCGCTGGCTGCGCGGCCTGCGCCACGCTGATGAGCGTGCACAACTCGGTCGGCTGCGGCCCGATCCTGCACTACGGCACCGATGCGCAGAAGGAACGCTACCTGGCGCGGCTGGCCAGCGGCGAGCTGATCGGCGCCTTCTGCCTGACCGAACCGCAGGCCGGCTCCGAAGCCCACAACCTGCGCACGCGCGCCCGCTTTACCGACAACGGCTGGGTGCTCAACGGCAACAAGCAGTTCGTCACCAACGGCCAGCGCGCCGGCGTCGCGGTGGTCTTTGCCGCGACCGAGCCCGAGCGCGGCAAGAAAGGCATCTCGGCCTTCCTGGTGCCGACCGACACGCCCGGGTTCGTGGTCCATGCACCGGAGAAAAAGCTCGGCATCCGCGCCTCGGACACCTGCGCCATCACGCTGGAAGACTGCACCGTGCCGCACGACGCGTTGCTGGGCGAGCCTGGCGAGGGGCTGCGCATCGCGCTGTCCAACCTCGAAGGCGGCCGCATCGGCATCGCGGCACAGGCGATCGGCATTGCGCGTTCGGCGTTTGAAGCCGCATGCCGCTATGCGTCGGAGCGCGTGCAGTTCGGCCGCCCGCTGCGCGAGCATCCACCCATCGCCAACATGCTGGCCGACATGGCCACCGAGCTGAACGCCGCGCGCCTGCTGGTGCACCGCGCCGCGCGCATGCGCAGCGAGGGCGTGCCGTGCCTGTCCGAAGCCTCGCAGGCCAAGCTGTACGCGTCCGAGCTGGCCGAGCGCGTCTGCTCCAAGGCGCTGCAGATCCACGGCGGCTATGGCTACCTGGAAGACTATCCGGTCGAGCGCCACTATCGCGACGCCCGCATCACCCAGATCTACGAAGGCACCAGCGAGATCCAGCGCATGCTGATCGCGCGCAGCCTGTAAGCCCTCCCTTTGCTTCCCATACAACCACACCGTCCGGAGACAACCATGAGCGCAGTGCCCAAGACCGACAACGCCGTGCCGACCGTACCGCTGCTGATCAACGGCGAATGGGTGGAATCGTCCGCCACCGAGTTCCGCCAGGTGGTCAACCCCGCCACGCAGGATGTGCTGGCGCGCGTGCCGCTGGCCACGGCCAGCGAAGTCGCCGCCGCCGTCGGCGCCGCGCACCGCGCCTTTGCCACGTGGCGCCACACGCCCATCGGCGCGCGGCTGCGCATCATGCTGCGCTACCAGGCGCTGATCCGCGAGCACAGCAAGCGCATCGCCGCCATCCTGACCGCCGAACAGGGCAAGACGCTGGCCGACGCCGAGGGCGATATCTTCCGCGGCCTGGAAGTGGTCGAGCACGCCTGCTCGATCGGCACGCTGCAGCAAGGCGGCTTCGCCGAGAACGTTGCCTCCACCGTCGACACCTACACCCTGCAGCAGCCGATCGGCGTCTGCGCCGGCATCACGCCGTTCAACTTCCCCGCGATGATTCCGCTGTGGATGTTCCCGATGGCGATCGTGTGCGGCAACACCTTCGTGCTCAAGCCGTCGGAGCAGGATCCGCTGTCGACCATGGAACTGGTCAGGCTGGCGCTGGAAGCCGGCGTGCCGCCGGGCGTGCTGAACGTGGTGCACGGCGCCAAGGACGTGGTCGATGCGTTGTGCACGCATCCGGACATCAAGGCGGTGTCGTTCGTGGGCTCGACCGCGGTCGGCACGCACGTCTACAACCTCGCCGGCGCGCATGGCAAGCGCGTGCAGTCGATGATGGGCGCCAAGAACCACGCCGTGGTGCTCCCCGACGCGCACAAGGAGCAGACCCTGAACGCGCTGGCGGGTGCGGGCTTCGGTGCGGCCGGCCAGCGTTGCATGGCCACCTCCGTGGTGGTGCTGGTCGGCGCGGCGCGCGACTGGGTGCCCGATCTGGTCGAGCGCGCCAAAACTTTGAAAGTGGGCGCCGGCGTGGAGCCTGGCACCGATGTCGGCCCTGTGGTGTCGACGGCGGCAAAGGAACGCATCCTCGGCCTGATCGCCGCCGGCGAGCGCGAAGGCGCGAAGCTGGTGCTCGACGGCCGCAACGTGCAGGTGCCGGGCTATCCGCAAGGCAACTTCATCGGGCCGACCATCTTCACCGAGGTCGGCACCGACATGACGATCTACACCGAAGAAATCTTCGGGCCGGTGCTGGTGGTGATCGGCGTCGAGACGCTGGATGACGCCATCGCGCTGGTCAACCGCAACCCGTTCGGCAACGGCACCGGCGTGTTCACGCAGAGCGGCGCCGCCGCGCGCAAGTTCCAGAGCGAGATCGACGTCGGCCAGGTCGGCATCAACATCCCCATCCCCGTGCCGGCGCCTTACTTCAGCTTCACCGGCTCGCGCGGCTCCAAGCTGGGCGATCTGGGCCCGTACGGCAAGCAGGTGGTGCAGTTCTATACGCAGACCAAGACGGTGACGGCGCGGTGGTTTGACGACGCGACGGTGAATGACGGGGTGAATACGACGATCAGCCTGAAGTGAGGCGTGGCACGACGGCCGACGGTTTGCTCCCCTCTCCCGCATGCGGGAGAGGGGCCGGGGGTGAGGGCCGGCGCTGGCAGGACCGCAGCCGCTCCACGAAACCACCGGCACCCAACCGCATGCAAATCTGATCTGACGCAGTAGCCATTGACACCCTCACCCTCTCCCCCGCCCCTCTCCCGCGAGCGGGAGAGGGGGAGAAAACAAGTGGGATTTGGGACTTATTACGAAGGAGACACCCCATGCATATCGCCTTCATCGGCCTGGGCAACATGGGCGCGCCCATGGCGCGCAACCTGCTCAAGGCCGGCCATACCCTGACCGTGTTCGACCTCAATGCCGCCACCGTCGCCGCGCTGTGCACCGAAGGCGCCGCCAGCGCCGATACCGCGCGCAAGGCCGTGGCCGAGGCCGATTTCGTCATCACCATGCTGCCCGCCGCCGCGCACGTGCGCAGCGCCTACCTTGGCGAGGACGGCGTGCTCGCCGGCGTGCGCCCCGGCGTGCCGCTGGTCGATTCCAGCACCATCGATCCGGCCACCGTGCGCGAACTCGCCGCCGCCGCGCAGGCCCAGGGCAATGCGCTGGCCGACGCCCCCGTTTCCGGCGGCACCGTCGGCGCGCAGGCCGGCACGCTGACCTTTATGGTCGGCGCCAACGACGCGCTGTTCGAGCAGGTGCGCCCGGTGCTGGCCGGCATGGGCCGCAACCTGGTCCATTGCGGCGGCACCGGCACCGGCCAGGTCGCCAAGATCTGCAACAACCTGATTCTCGGCATCTCGATGATCGGCGTGTCGGAGGCGATGGCGCTGGGCGTGAAGCTGGGCATCGACGCCAATGTGCTGGCCGGCATCGTCAATACCTCGACCGGCCGCTGCTGGGCCTCCGATACCTGCAACCCGTGGCCCGGCGTGATCGAAACCGCCCCGGCCGGCCGCGGCTACAGCGGCGGCTTCGGCGCAGACCTGATGCTCAAGGACCTGGGCCTGGCCGCCGATGCCGCGCGCAGCGTGAAGCAGCCGCTCTTCCTTGGCGCGCTGGCGCAGCAGGTCTACCAGGCCATGAGCCACGCCGGCGAAGGCCAGCTCGATTTCTCCGGCGTGATCCGCCAGTACCTGTCCGCCACCGACAAGGAGCGCCAGCCATGATCGAATTTGCATTGGATGGCCACGTCGCCACGCTGACGCTGAGCCGCCCGCCCGCCAACGCCTTTACCGCCGATGGCCTGCAGCAGCTGCGCGACCTGGTGGCGAAAATCGATGCCAACCCCGAGATCCGCGCCGTTGTCGTGACCGGCGCCGGAGAGAAATTCTTCAGCGCGGGCGCCGACCTGAACGGCTTCGCCGACGGCGACCGTGCCCATGCGCGCGCGATGGCGCAGCAATTCGGCAGCGCCTTCGAAGCCCTGCAGAATGCGCGACCGGTGGTCATCGCCGCCATCAATGGCTACGCCATGGGTGGCGGCCTGGAATGCACACTCGCCTGCGATATCCGCATCGCCGAAGAACATGCGCAGATGGCGCTGCCTGAAGCCGCCGTGGGCCTGCTGCCGTGCGGCTGCGGCACGCAGACGCTCCCGTGGCTGGTCGGCGAAGGTTGGGCCAAGCGCATGATCCTGACCAACGAGCGCGTCGACGCGGCCACCGCGCTGCGTATCGGCCTGGTCGAGCAAGTGGTGCCGCGCGGACAGGCGCTGTCCACCGCGCGGGAAATGGCGCAACGCGCCGGCAAGGTCAGCCCGCGCGCCGCCGCCTGCAGCAAGCAGCTGGTGCACCTGGCACGCCAGGGCGTGCCGCGCCAGGCAGCGCTGGCGCTGGAGCGCGAGCGCTTCGTCGACCTGTTCGACGGCGCCGACCAGCGCGAAGGCGTCAATGCCTTCCTCGAGAAACGCTCGCCGCAATGGCGCAATGCCTAGGAGTCCCGCCATGCGCCTGACCGAATCGGCTATCTCGCCGCGCAATGCCGGCACGCAGGATGCCGCCGAGCCCGAGGCCCTGTTCGATGTCATCAACGGCGTCGGCATTGCCACGCTGAACCGGCCGCGCCAACTCAATGCGCTGTCATACCCGATGATCGTCGCGCTGGGCGCGCAGCTCGAGGCGTGGGCGCAGGACGACGCCATCCGCGCCGTTGTGCTGCGCGGTGCCGGTCCCAAGGCGTTCTGCGCCGGCGGCGATATCCGCGCCTTGTACGACAGCTACCGCGACAGCACGCCGCTGCACCGCCGCTTCTTTATCGACGAATACACGCTGGACTATCGCCTGCACCGCTATCCCAAGCCGCTGGTGGCGCTGATGGATGGCGTCGTCATGGGCGGCGGCATGGGCCTGGCGCAGGCCGCGCACCTGCGCATCGTCACCGAGCGCTCGCGCGTGGCCATGCCCGAGACCGGCATCGGGCTGGTGCCGGATGTCGGTGCCAGCCATTTCCTGTCGAAGCTGCCGGTGCAGCTGGCGCTGTATCTCGGCCTGACCGGCGTCACCATCGGCGCCGCCGACGCGCTGCTGTGCGGCCTGGCCGATGCCGCTGTCGACAGCGGCACGCTGGCCGGGCTGGAGCAAACACTTGCCGGCATCGCCTGGGGTAGTGACGTGCTCGCCGACCTGCGCCAGGCACTGATGCGCGAACCCGCGACAAGAGCCGCCGACGCACCGCTGCTAGAGGTGCTGCCCGCACTCCTGCGCCATTTCCCTGCACACGCCACCCTGCCGGAAATCCTGGCCGGCCTGGCATGCCAGGACGACCCGCGCTACACCGAGTGGGCCACGCGCGCCATCGACGTGCTGCGCACGCGCTCGCCGCTGTCGGCGTGTGCCACGCGCGAACTGCTGCTGCGCGGCCGGCGCATGGACCTCGCCGACTGCTTCCGCATGGAGCTGGCGGTGGTGGTCAACACCTTCTCGCGAGGGGATTTCATCGAAGGCGTGCGCGCGCTGATCGTCGACAAGGACAACGCGCCGCGCTGGCGCATCACCAGCTATGAGGCTGTGGCGCCGGAAGATGTTCAGGCACTGTTCCAGCCATGGTGGGCGCCTGGCGAGCAACCGTTGCCGCTGATCCTTCCGGCCTGAACGCAAGAAGCCAGGACCTGCGCCACAATCGTGGCGCAGGTCACCGCTGCATCAGGCCTTGACCAGCCCATCCGCGCGGAACATCGCCTTGATGCCTCGCACTGCCTGCCGGATGCGCGATTCGTTTTCGATCAGCGCAAAGCGCACGTACTCGTCGCCGTAGTCGCCAAAACCGATACCCGGCGACACGGATACCCTGGCCTTTGCCAGCAACTGCTTGGCGAACTCCAGCGAGCCCAGCGCGCGGTATGGCTCGGGAATGCGCGCCCAGATATACATCGACGCCTTCGGGATCTCGACCGGCCAGCCTGCCTCGATCAGCCCCTTCGCCAGCACGTCGCGGCGCGACTGGTATTGCGCGGCAATCTCGCGCACGCATTGCTGGTCGCCTTCCAGCGCCGCGATCGCAGCAATCTGCAGCGGCGTGAACGTGCCATAGTCGTGATAGCTCTTGATGCGCGTCAGCGCCGCCACCAGGTCCGGGTTGCCGACCATGAAGCCGATGCGCCAGCCCGCCATGTTGTAGCTCTTGGACAGCGTAAAAAACTCCACCGCGATGTCCTTGGCGCCCGGTACCTGCATGATCGAAGGCGCCTGATAGCCGTCGAAGACAATGTCCGCATACGCCAGGTCGTGCACGACGAAGATATCGTGCTTGCGCGCCAGCGCGATCACACGCTCGAAGAAATCGAGTTCGACGCATTGTGCGGTCGGATTGGACGGGAAGCCCAGCACGATCATCTTCGGCTTGGGATAGCTACCCCGGATCGCACGCTCCAGCTCGGCAAAGAAATCGATGCCCGGCACCAGCGGCACCGAACGGATATCGGCCCCTGCAATCACCGCACCGTAGATATGGATCGGATAGCTGGGATCGGGCACCAGCACCGTGTCGCCGCGATCCAGCGTGGCCAGCATCAGGTGCGCCAGGCCTTCCTTCGAGCCGATGGTGACGATAGCCTCGGTATCCGGGTCGATCTCGACGTCATAGCGCTCGCGGTACCAGTGCGAGATCGCGCGCCGCAGCCGCGGGATGCCCTTGGACGTGGAATAGCCGTGCGTGTCGGGCCGCTGCGCCGCCTCGGTGAGCTTGGCCACGATATGCGCCGGCGTGGCGCCATCCGGGTTGCCCATGCTCATGTCGATGATGTCCTCGCCACGGCGGCGGGCGGCCATCTTGAGCTCGGCGGTGATATTGAAAACGTACGGGGGGAGACGATCGATGCGCGCGAAGCGGCGCTTGCCGGAGGAAGCGGCAGTCATGTGGAGTCCTTTACGTAAGCGCCCGGAACCGTCCGAGCGACGTCGGCAGCTGCTGTCTCAGCTGCCGGGAAATCATGTTAGCGGGGATGCGGCCGTTGCACAACCGGCATGTGCAGATGCCTAGAGCCTGCCTCCCGGCAAACCTGTCGGCCGGTTCGCGGGCAGATGGCGCACGATGCAGTCCAGCGCAGGAGAATCGGAGCGCCCGCCCAGCGCCGCGCTGACCGAATCGCGGTACTGCTGCGCAGAGATGCGCTGGTAGTACAGGCGCGAGGTCTGGTCCAGCCAGTAGACGTAGTCGTCATCGCTGCGGCTGCCGCTGGTGCGCAGCCACTCGCTGATATTGTTCGTCCCGACCATCATGTTCGGGCACGCAGTCCGCAGCGAATCGAGATAGGCATTGAAGTCGGTGGCCTGGCGGCTGCGCACGGCATCCGGCGCACAGGCGGCCAGGATGGCAACGGATGCCGCGGCGGCGGCGATGATGCGCAACGGCTTGGATGCGGGCAGCACGGCAGTCCTCCCGGCGGTGGCGTTGCCTGCCATCTTATGGCAACACCGCGCCCGCGTACACCGTGCCGCCGCCGTGGCTCAGTCGTCCAGCGTCTCGTGCACCGCCGCGTCGCCGCGCTTCCAGTAGGCCGATGCGCGGATGCGCTTCTTGTCGATGCCACGCTCGCCGACCAGGTACTGGCGCACCGCCTTCATCGCGGCCGCTTCCCCCGCCGCCCAGACATAGCCTTCGCCCTGCGGCAACGTGACCTGGCGCAGCGCCGCTTCCAGCAAGCTGCCCTCCGGCGCATCGCCGCGATGCAGCCAGTGCACCTCGACATCGGCCCGGCTCGGCAGCGCGATCTGCGCGGCCGCATCGCCCACTTCCATGACGACGATGGCGCGCGACTCCGCGCCCAGCTCTTCCAGCCGGCGGCCCACCGCGGGCAGCGCCGTATCGTCGCCGATCAGCAGATGCCAGTCGAAGCCCGTCGGCACCACGAACGAGCCGCGCGGCCCACCCACGCCCAGGTACTGGCCCGGCCGCGCCTGCGCCGCCCAGGTCGACGCAGGGCCATCGCCATGCAGCACGAATTCGATATCCAGTTCCTGCGCGGCAGCGTCGTAGCGGCGCGGCGTGTAGTCGCGCGCGGCCGGACGCGGCTGGCCTTCGGGGAAGCTGATGCCGTCGGGGCCCACGTGCGGCAACACCGGCTTGTCGGCACCGTCCACGGGGAAAAACACCTTGACGTGGTCGTCGAACGAGGCCGAGACAAAGTCTTCCAGCCCGTCGCCGCCCAGCGTGACGCGCAGCAATTGCGGCGTGACCTGCGTGGTGCGCACCACTTGCAGCAGGCGCATCTTGAGGGGATGGCGCACGCGCTGCACGGACAGATCGCGATTGGATTCAGGAGCGTTTGCAGTCATAGAGGAATTCCTTGGTTGCGGACCCGACACTGGCCGGGCCCGGATGCCGATGACGGATGCCAGCGTCAGCGCCACCGGCGTATCAGGCCTTGGGCCCGGCTTCGATTTCGGCCGCCGCGCGCATCAGGATTGCGGCAATCCGGCGCTGCTCGTCGGCGCCGGCTTCGCTGCGCATCACCATCGCGCGTTTGATGGCGGCACGCGCCTGCATCAGTTCAGGCACCCAGCCGCCCTGCTCCGGTTCCGGCTGCGGCTCGCCGCTCATGGCCCGGCGCATCCATTCCATCTTGCGGGCGACGTGACGCAGCTTGGCCACCATCACATCGACGCGCTCGCGGTTGGCGGCGAGATGTGCCTTGCCGGTTTCAGACAACTGGTAGCGCTTCTTGTTGCCTTCGGTGTCGACCGTGGCGTAGCCGACTTCTTCCAGATAGGTCAGCGCGGGATAGACCACGCCCGGACTCGGCTTGTAGAAGCCGTTGGTGCGCGTCTCCAGCGCCTTGATCAGCTCGTAGCCGTGGCTGGGTTTTTCGTCGAGCAGGCTCAGCAGCAGCAGTTGCAGATCGTCGGCGCTGAACTTGCGGCCACGGCGCCAGCCGTCGTTGTCGAAGCCGCCGGGGCCGTCGCCGCCGAAGCCGTCGTCGTCACGGTTGCCCCAGAAGCCGGCGCCACCTCGGCCCATGGCGTGACGCATGAAGTGCGGAGCGAGTCGCATGAATGCATCTCGAACCTTGCCGTGAGAGGCGTGGGGGTGGCTTTGATGGTGATGATGGTGGCGCATAAGCCCTCCGATGTATCGCTAGATAGATCGTAAGATATATATCGTACGATCTAAAGTCAACCCCGGATACGGCTGTAGTTCACGCGCCCGCTTCCGCATCCGATCGACTCGATCCGCGAAAAAAAAGGCGGCAAACATTTGCCGCCATCCAGTAGACAATCGCGTGCTCAGCGAGGGCCGATGGTCGTTGTAAGTCAGCAACACCATCGGGGCACAACAAGCCTCCCGCCCCGTCGCCAGCTACCCCAACCGATACCAATAGCATCCATCCGCCGCCAGCTCCCGCACCGCTTCCCCACGATGCAGCAGGTAGTTCAGATGCGCGATGCTCTCCCCCGTCGCCATCCCCAGCAGGCCGCCCGCCCCCGTGATCGGCCGTGAGAACAGCTCGCCGAACACATCCACTGCCCGCTTCGGCTCCGCCAGTGCCCCTCGCAGCCGGTCCAGCGCCTGCATCTGGCTTGCCCGCAGATAGTCGATCCGGGCGTGCAGCCCGCGGAACGGCTCGTTGTGGGCCGGCAGCACCAGCACGTCGTCCGGCACGGCCGCCTTGACCTTGTCCAGCGACGACAGCCAGTCTTCCATGGGATCGGCGTCGGGTTCGGTCGGAAACACCGACACATTGGACGAGATCTTGGGCAAGACCTGGTCGCCGGAGACAAGCAGCTTCAGTGAGGGGCAATAGAGGCAGGCATGCTCCGGCGAATGGCCGGTGCCGACGACGACCTTCCAGTCATGGTCGCCAATGCGAAGGGTGGCGCCGTCTTCCAGCCGCCTGAAGCTTTCCGGCAAGGCGTGGACGAATTTGCCGAAGCCGCCGAAGCGGGTCCGGTAGACCTCGATGGCGTCGTCGTCCCAGCCGGCGCGGCGGTAGAACTCGATGGCGTCGTCTGGCGCGGCGCGTCCGGTATCGGCGGCCAGCACGCGGCACATCAGGTATTCCATCCGGGTCATCCACAGCTGGCAGCCAAACTTGCGCCGGAGCCAGCCGGCCATGCCGATATGGTCGGGATGCATGTGGGTGACGAAGAGCCGTGTCAGGCCGTCGGAAAGCGCGCCGTCCTTGCCGAACAGCGTGCGCCAGGCCTGCGCCGTTTCCGGCGTCTGCAAGCCGGAGTCGACCGCGGCCCAGCCTGCACCGTCGCGGATGGCCCACAGGTTGATATGGTTCAGGCCAAGCGGCATCGGCATGCGCAGCCAGAACACGCCGGGGACGATCTCGCTGGCGCGGCCTGGTTCGGGCGCGTCGCCACAGGGGTAGTCGAGTTCGGGCTTCTTGAGCGGAGTGAGGGCGGGGGCGGTATCGTTGGCGGGGGCGCTCATATTGGTCTCGGCGGGGGCCGGGCGTGTGCCGGAGACCGGCATGCGCCTGTTCCGGCGTTCTGGATACCCCTCACCTTAGCCGAGACGGCAGATTCTTGCCACGGCGGTTGTGCGCCCTCCCCGGCCGTTGCGGCCGGTGATCGCCAGAATCTGCCAATAGTGATGGTTCAGGGCGCCGGCAGCACCTTCCCCGGATTCAGCAGGTTCATCGGATCCAGCGCCCGCTTCACCTGCCACATCAGTTCCAGCTCGACCTGCGACTTGTACCGCACCAGGTCGTCCCGCTTGGCCACGCCGATCCCATGCTCGGCCGACACCGAGCCGTTGCCGGCATAAGCCAGGCCATCCACCAGTGTCGACACCGGCTCGTACCACTGCGCCAGGAAATCCTTTGCAGCCTGATCCCGGGGCCGCAGCGGGTTGAAGTGGACGTTGCCGTCGCCCATGTGCCCGTAGATCACCATGCGCGCGTCGGGCACCAGTTCCAGCACCCTGGCCGAAGCCTCCTCGACAAATGCCGCGATGCGCGACAGCGGCACCGAGACATCGCACTTGATGCTGCCCCCGGTGCGCGTCTGCGCGTCGGAGATCTCTTCGCGGATGCGCCAGAAGGTCTGGACGTCGGACAGGCTGGAGGCGACGGCGGCATCCAGCACCAGTCCCTCGCCGAAGCCGGACTCCAGGATTTCCATCAGCGTGGCGTTGAGGCTTTCGGCGTCGGTGCCGGAGGTCAGTTCGACCAGCACCATCCAGTCATGGCGGTCCTGCAGCGGCGCGGCGACGTTGCCGAGGTATTCCAGCACCAGTTCCAGCGCGGGCCGCGAGATCAGTTCGAAGGCGCTGACGGCCTGGCCGGAGAGGCGCTTGGCTTCGCCGAGCAGCGCCACCGCGGCGGCCGGGTCCTTGACCGCGACCAGGGCCACGGCGGTGCTGCGCGGCTGCGCCATCAGCTTGAGCACCGCGCCGGTGATGATGCCGAGCGTGCCTTCGGCGCCGATAAACAGCTGCTTGAGGTCGTAGCCGGTGTTGTCCTTGCGCAGGCCGCGCAGCGACGAGAAGATGCGCCCGTCGGGCAGCACCGCTTCGATGCCGAGCACGAGGTCGCGCATATTGCCGTAGCGCAGTACCGCGGTGCCGCCGGCATTGGTCGACAGGTTGCCGCCGATCTGGCACGAGCCTTCGGAGCCGATGCGCAGCGGGAACAGGCGCCCTTCCGCTTCAGCGGCGCCGCGCGCGGCGCTCAGCGTGACGCCGGCCTGCACGGTCATGGTGTCATTGATGGTGTCGACCTCCAGCACGCGGTTCATGCGGCTCAGGTTGACGACCACCGCGGTACCACTGTCGTCGGGCACGGCGCCGCCCATCAGCGAGGTGTTGCCGCCCTGCGGCACCACCGGCACGCGGTTGGCATGGCACCACTGCAGCACCTGGCTGACCTGTTCGGTCGACGACGGCAGCACCACCATCTGCGCCTGGCCGCGGTAGATGCCGCGGTAGTCGGTGACGTAGGCCTGGGTGTCGGCTTCGCCGGTGCGGCAGGCGTTGGCGCCGACGATGGCTTCCATCGCGCGCAGTGTGGATTCCTGGTTCTGGGGAACGGCTTGCATGGTTTGTCCTGGAGCGGGTCAGTACGCGGCGGAAGGCTTGTCGGCGGCAGTGCCAGCCTCGGCCGTATTTTGCTCGCGGAACGATGCCGCCAGCTTGCGCGCGGCGTTGGCATAGACCAGCACGTCGACGCCGGTGGCCACGAAGGTGCAGCCGAGTTCGAGGTAGCGGCGCGCCAGCGCGGGATCGGAGGTCAGCGTGCCGGCGGCCTTGCCGCTGGCGATGATGGTGCGCATTGCGCCCTCGATCGCTGCCTGCACTTCGGGATGGCCGGGGCGGCCGCGATGGCCCATCGATGCGGCCAGGTCGGCGGGGCCGATAAAGACGCCGTCGACGCCGTCCACCGCACAGATGGCTTCCAGGTTATGCAGCGCGGTGACGGTCTCGGCCTGCACCAGCAGGCAGACCTCGTCATCGGCCACGTCGAGGTAATCGGTGCGCGAACTCCAGCGCGAGGCCCGTGCCACCGCGCTGCCCACGCCGCGGATGCCTTGCGGCGGGTAGCGCGTGGCGCCGACCAGCGCGCGCGCCTGCTCGGCGGTGTCGACCATCGGCACCAGCAGCGTCCTGGCGCCGATATCGAGCAGTTGCTTGATCAGGGCCACGTCGCCGGACACGGCGCGCACGACCGGCTGCGACGGGTAGGCGCCGACCGCTTGCAACGCGTGCAAGGTGGTCTGCAGGTCGTTGGGCGCGTGCTCGCCGTCGATCAGCAACCAGTCGAAGCCGGCGGTGGCCGAGACTTCGGCCAGGTACGGCGCGGCCATCGACAGCCACAGGCCGATTTGCGGCTGGCGCGCGGCCAGCGCGGTCTTGAAGGGATTGTCTGCGGGCATGTGGATTGTTCCTGTTCGATCTGGCGATTGCCTGGCGATTGAGCGATAGCCCGGCGCTTCAGCCGAGCTGGCCCTGGCAAAGGTACTTGGTGTGCATGTAGTCGTCCAGGCCGTGGCGCGAGCCTTCGCGGCCGTAGCCGGATTCCTTGACGCCGCCGAACGGCGCCGCCTCGGCGGCGATCGCGCCTTCGTTGATGCCGACCATGCCGGTTTCCAGTGCCTGCGCCACGCGCCAGATGCGGCGGGTATCGTTGGAATAGAAGTACGCGGCCAGCCCGAACGGCGTGTCGTTGGCGTCGCGGATGACCTCCGCTTCGTCGCGGAAACGGAAGATCGGCGCAACCGGGCCGAAGGTCTCTTCGCACGACAGCTCCATCGCCGGCGTGGCATCGACCAGCACAGTCGGGGCGTAGTAGTGCGGACCATCTTCCGTGCGTACGCGCTTGCCGCCGGTGACCACGCGCGCGCCACGGGCGACGGCGTCTTCGACGTGGCGGGCGATCTTGTCGACGGCGCGCGCATTGATCATCGGGCCGATCTGCGCGGCCTCTTCCGTCGCGGGGCCGACATGAAGCGCGCCGACGCGTTGCGCCAGCCGCTCGACAAAGTCGTCGTGGACCGCCTCATGGACATAGACACGGTTCGGGCAGACGCAGGTCTGACCGCCGTTGCGGAACTTGGACGCCATCAGGCCGTCGACCGCGGCATCCAGGTCGGCGTCTTCGAACACGATGAACGGTGCATTGCCGCCCAGTTCCAGCGACAGCTTCTTCAGCGTGGCGGCGGATTCGCGCGCCAGGTGCTTGCCCACCGGCGTGGAGCCGGTGAAGGTGATCTTGCGCACGCGGCTGTCGAGCAGCCAGGCATCGACCACGCCAGGCGTATGTTCGCGCGATGCGGTGACCATGTTGAGCACGCCCGCCGGAATGCCGGCCTGCTGTGCCAGCCATGCCAGCGCCAGCGCCGTCAGCGGCGTGTCTTCGGCGGGCTTGGCCACCACGGTGCAGCCGGCGGCCAGCGCGGGGGCGATCTTGCGCGCAATCATCGCCAGCGGGAAATTCCACGGCGTGATCGCGGCGACCACGCCTACCGGCTCCTTGAGGACCAGCAGTTTGCGGCCGGGCACTGCTTCCGCGACGATGTCGCCGCAGATGCGGGTCGCTTCCTCGGCGAACCATTCGACGTAGGAAGCGCCGTACTGCACCTCGCCGCGTGCTTCCTTGAGGGGCTTGCCTTGTTCGGTGGAGATGATGCGCGCCAGGTCTTCCTGGTGTTGCAGGATCAGTGCGTGCCAGCGCTTGATCAGCTGCGCACGCTCCCGCGCGGTGCGCCGGCTCCATGCCGGGAATGCGGCGGCGGCTGCGTCCACCGCCAGGCGCGCATCGCCGGCATCGCTGTCAGGCACGCTGGCAAAGGCCTCCCCGTTGGCGGGATCGGATACGGACAGGCGAGCGCCGAGGCCGGCATCGCGCCATTGGTCGTCAATCAGGTTCTGGGTGCGCAGCAGCGCGGGCTCGGCAAGGTTCAGGGCCATCGGAAGTCGAGAAAAAAATGGGGAAACAGCCGGCAATCAGCTGACGATGCCAAGGTGCCAGGGTACGAACTCGTTGTCGCCCAGGCCCAGCATCTCGCTCTTGGTCGGCTCGCCGGAAGCGGCGCGCAAGATATGCCGGAAGATGCGTTCGCCCATCTCGGGCACGGTCAGTTCGCCGTCGAGCACGAGTCCGCAGTTGATGTCCATATCCTCTTCGAGCCGCTGGTACATGGCGGAGTTGGATGCGAGCTTGATCGTCGGGGCGGGCTTGGAGCCGAACATCGAGCCGCGGCCGGTAGTGAAGCAGATCAGGTTGGCGCCACTGGCAATCTGGCCGGTCACGGCGACCGGGTCATAGCCGGGCGAGTCCATGAAGACAAAGCCGGCCCGGTCGATCGGCTCGGCATACTCGTACACCGCCTGCAGCGGCGTGGTGCCGCCCTTCATCGCCGAGCCCAGCGATTTCTCGAAGATATTGGCCAGGCCGCCCTGCTGGTTGCCGTGGCCGACCACGCCGTTGAATTGCGCGTTCTGGCCGGCGGTGTAGCGCTCCCACCAGGCCAGCCGGTCGAGCAGCTTCTGCCCGACTTCCGGCGAGATGGCGCGGCGCGTCAGCATGAATTCGACGCCGTGGATCTCCGGCGTCTCCGACAGGATGGCAGTGCCGCCATGCCGCACCAGCAGGTCCATGGCCGCGCCCAGCGCCGGGTTGGCGCTGATCCCCGAGAAGCCGTCCGAGCCGCCGCACTCCAGGCCGATCTTGAGATGGCTGGCCGGCACTCGCTGGCGCACCGCGGCATTGGCCGCGGGGAGCATCGCCTCGACCGCGCGGATGCCCGCCGCGATGGTGGCGCGCGTGCCGCCGGTGTCCTGCATCACCAGCGTATGCACCGCGGGTCCGGGCTCGAGGCCTTGCGATTCGACCAGCGATGCGACCTGGTTGCGCTCGCAGCCCAGCCCGACGATCAGCACGCCAGCCAGGTTGGGATGGCGCGCATAGCCAGCCAGCGTGCGCCGCAGCACGTCGAAATGCTCGCTCGGCGACGACATGCCGCAGCCGCTGGTCTGCGCAAATGCCACCACGCCATCGACATTGGGATAAGCCGCCAGCCGTTCCGCGGGGAAATGCGCGGCAATCTGCCGGATCACCGTCGACGAGCAATTGACCGAAGACAGGATGCCGATGAAATTGCGCGTGCCGACGCGGCCATCCGCACGCACGAAGCCGTTGAACGTGGCGCGCTGCGCCTCGGGCACGTAGTCGACCGGACGCACGTCCTGGCAGAACGCCGGGTCGCGATAGAAATCGACCAGCGTCAGGTTGTGCGAATGCACGTGCTCGCCGGGCACGATATCGCGCGCGGCCACGCCGATCACGGTATCGAACTTGCGCACCGGCGTACCCGCCGCAATGGCGCACGCCGCGATCTTGTGGCCGGCCGGCACCTGCGCGCGCACGCGCACCGCGGGGTCGGCAAGCTGCTGGCCCAGCGGCAGTTCATGCCGGGCGACCAGCACGTTGTCGTTGGCGTGCAGGCGGATGACGGGATTGGGCTTCACTTGTGATTCGCTTGGTTGGACGACTGGTGGGGCGACAGGTGTTGCGACAGATGGTGCGACTGCGCCCGATGCGACTGCGTTCAGCTTTGCTGCAGCAGTTCCTTGAGCTTCAGGCGCTTGATCAGGTCGGTTTCCTGCGCATAGACGCTGGCCACGTACTTCTTGTAGTCGGGGCCGTCCAGGTACATCAGCGGCGCATCGAGCCGTGCCGCGACCTGCTTGAATTCATTGCTCGCCACCGCTGCACGGAACGCCTCGCGCAGCGTCTTTTCCACCGCGGGCGGCAGGCCCTTGGGCGCGCCGATGCCGTTGGGCGCTTCCACCACCACGTTGTAGCCGAGCTCCTTCAGCGTGGGCGTGTCCTTGAAGCGCGAGGCGCGCTGCTCGCCCCAGGTCGCCAGCAGGCGCAGCTTGCCGGCTTCCACATGCGGCGCCCACGAGCTGGAATCGGCCAGCAGTTCCACCTGCCCCGCCAGCACGTCCTGCAGCGCGGCGGCACCGCCCTTGTAGGCGATCGCGTTGAACTGCACGCCCGCGGCCAGCGCAAACTGCTCCATGCCGACATGGGTCGCGCCGCCGATGCCGGCGTGCGCATAGGTGATCTTGCCGGGGTCCGCCTTGGCCGCCGCGACCACGTCCTGCAGCGTCTTGTAGCGCGAGCTGGTCGGCACGGCGATGCCGAAGGTCTGGCCCGACGTGCGCGCGAGGTAGGTCAGCTCGGTGCGCGGGTCCAGCGGCAGCATGCCGAGCTGGGCAAAGCGCGTGACCGAGATCGGGATCTGGCCGATGGTGTAGCCGTCCGGCGTGGCGCGCGCCAGCGCCTTGGTGCCGATCATGCCGGAAGCGCCGGCGCGGTTTTCCACCACGATCGACTGCTTGAGAATGCCGCTGGCCACCTGGCACAGCGCGCGCATCGACTGGTCCGCCGTGCCGCCGACCGGCCACGGGCAGATAAAGGTGATGGGACGCTCGGGATACGCGGAGGCCAGCGCGCGCGAGCCCGGCAGCAGCACGCCGGCAGCACCGGCAGCAACGCCGGCGGCAGCGCCGATGAGCAGGTTGCGGCGCTTCAGGTCGATGGGGAGTCCTTGGGTCATTTGCGGGTGTCTCCGTGTTTTGATTATGGGCGACCGGTGCGGGCCCGGCGTCGTCATGCCAGGCATTCTGTCTCCGCCGAACATAACAATCCAATCAAAAACTGGCATTGCTTCATAACGTTTCCGTTAGGTAGACTGCCGCCATGGTCAAGATCGATCGCGCGCTGCGCTCCAACATCAAGCTGCGCCATCTGCAATTGCTGGTGGCGCTGGATGAATTCCGCCACCTCGGGCGTACCGCGGAGTTCCTGTCGGTGAGCCAGCCCGCGGTGTCACGCGTGCTGACCGAAGTCGAGAAGATGCTCGGGCTGACGCTGTTCACGCGCTCGACGCGCGGCACCGAGCCCACGCCCGCCGGCGAATCGCTGGTGCGCTTCGCGCGCTCGGTGCTGGCGCAGTACGAGCAGACCCGCGACGAGATCGCGGCGGTGCAGAGCGGCGCGTCGGGGCGCGTGCAGGTGGGCTCCATGGGCGCTGCCCTGCCTGTGCTGCTGGCGCGCGCGGTGGGGCTGCTCAAGGATCGCCATGCGCGGGCCACCGTGCTGGTGGAGGAAGGCGATTTGACCCACCTGCTGCCCAAGCTGCGCCTGCGCGAACTGGACCTGATCGTCGGCCGGCTCGAGCCAGGCTATGCGGCGCCGGACCTCGAGACCGAGGCCTTGTATGAAGAGCCGATGGTCGTGGTGGTCAGGCGCGGCCACAAGCTCGCGCGCAAGGCGCGGCCGGGGTGGGCCGACCTGGCGGCGATGCCGTGCGTGCTGCCCCCGCCGTGGGCATCGCTGCGGGTGAAGATCGAGCAGGCGTTTTACCACTACGGGCTGCATCCGCCGCAGGACGTCGTCGAGACTTCGTCTTACCTGGCACTGAGCACGTTCGTCGTGCAGCGTGGCGCCGCAGGCTTTATGGCGGCATCGGCGGCACGCAGCATGCAGGACGACGGCAGGTTGCAGGTGCTGAACATGGAGGTTCCAGTGGAACTGCCGCCGGTCGGCATCATCACGCTGCGCGAGCGGGCGCCGTCGATCAGTGCGGACCAGTTACTGGCTTGCCTGCGACAGGCAGCGGCGGAGATCCTCGCGGCTTAGTCACGGCGGGGCGTCGCGGCCTGCGTCCCACATTCCCTGCACGCCGCCCCGACGTTGCGCCCTGACAACTGTACGGAGACGCAAACCCTGCCTCCTGCTGCACTGCGAAAAACTGATACGGTATTTTTTCGCCGATGTGATGCTGTTATTCCCATAGGCGGATGGGTAGGATGATTTCCGGCAGTTGGCCAAGGCTGTGTCCGCGCCGCCCCGCTGCGGCGAAATGTCACCCGCCCGGCCTGCTGCCCATCGCGCTGCGCGCCGCGTACACTACGCTTACCGCACGCGCCTACGGCCCGCGCCCCCGGCGCGCCCCGCCGGCTGGCCGGCCTGCCCCCGCAGCGCCGCGCCGTCCCGCAGGCGTGCGCCAGGCCAGCGCCACGGAGAATAACTATGTTTGGTTTGACCGCGCTCGACCTCGCCCGCATCCAGTTTGCCTTTACGGTTTCCTTCCACATCGTCTTTCCCGCGATCACCATCGGCCTGGCCGCCTACCTGGCGGTGCTGGAAGGCTGCTGGCTGCGCACGAAGCGCCCGCATTACCGCGACCTCTATCACTTCTGGTCCAAGATCTTCGCCGTCAACTTCGGCATGGGGGTCGTCTCCGGGCTGGTGATGGCCTACCAGTTCGGCACCAACTGGAGCTTCTTCTCCGAGTTCGCCGGCAGCATCACCGGGCCGTTGCTGACCTATGAAGTGCTGACTGCCTTCTTCCTGGAGGCGGGCTTCCTCGGCGTGATGCTGTTCGGGTGGAACCGCGTCGGGCCCGGGCTGCATTTCTTCGCCACCGTGATGGTGGCGCTGGGCACGCTGATTTCCGCCACGTGGATCCTCGCGTCGAACAGCTGGATGCAGACGCCGGCGGGCTTCGAGATCATCGACGGCCGCGTGGTCCCGACCGACTGGTTCGCGGTCATCTTCAACCCGTCCTTCCCCTACCGCCTGCTGCATATGAGCGTGGCGGCGTTCCTGGCCACGGCGCTGTTCGTCGGCGCCTCGGCCGCGTGGCACCTGCTGCGCGGCCGCGACAACCAGGCCATCCGCAAGATGCTGTCGATGGCGATGTGGATGCTGCTGATCGTCGCGCCGATCCAGGCCGTGATCGGCGACCTGCACGGCCTGAACACGCTCAAGCACCAGCCCGCCAAGATCGCCGCGCTGGAAGGCCACTGGGAGAACCACGGCAACGAAGGGCTGCCGCTGCTGCTGTTCGGCTGGCCCGACATGCAGCGCGAGGAAACCCGCTTTGCGGTGGAAGTGCCGCGCCTGGGCAGCCTGATCCTGACGCACACCTGGGACGGGCAAATCCAGGGGCTGAAGGAATTCGCCCCGGAGGACCGGCCCAATTCCACCATCCTGTTCTGGTCCTTCCGCGTGATGGTTGGCCTGGGGCTGCTGATGATCGCGCTGGGCGCCTGGAGCCTGCTGCTGCGCCGGGGCGAACGGCTGTACCGCGCCCGCGCCTTCCTGCATATGGCGCTGTGGATGGGCCCGGCCGGTGTGATCGCGATCCTGGCGGGCTGGTACACGACCGAAGTCGGCCGCCAGCCGTGGGTGGTCTACGGCCTGCAGCGCACCGCCGACGCGGTCTCGCCGCACGGCGTGCCCGAGCTGGCGCTGACGCTGGGGATCTTCGTGATCGCGTACTTCTTTGTGTTCGGCGTCGGCATCGCCTACATGATGCGGCTGGTGCGCAAGGGACCTGTGCTGGAAGCGCCAAGGCCGGAAGGCGGCCCGGGGCGCGAGCATACGCCGGCCCGCCCGCTCTCCGCCGTGGACGACGACGAAGTCCTTGCCCCCAACCCCGCCGCGCGCACCCGGAGCTGACACCATGGGCATCGATCTCTCCCTTCTCTGGATCGTCATCATCTTCTTTGGCGTGATGATGTACGTGGTGATGGACGGCTTTGACCTGGGCATCGGCATGCTCTTTCCGTTCATCCCCGACCGCCATGACCGCGACGTGATGATGAACACGGTGGCGCCGGTCTGGGACGGCAATGAAACCTGGCTGGTGCTGGGCGGCGCCGGGCTGCTGGCGGCGTTCCCGCTGGCGTACTCGGTCGTGCTGAGCGCGCTGTACCTGCCGCTGATGCTGATGCTGCTCGGACTGATCTTCCGCGGCGTGGCGTTCGAGTTCCGCTTCAAGGCCAACGACCGCGAACGCCCGGTGTGGGACGCGTCCTTTATCCTGGGCTCCGCCACCGCCAGCTTCTTCCAGGGCGTGGCGCTGGGCGCCTATATCGACGGCATCAGGATGGAAGGCCACCGTTTTGCCGGCGGCCCGCTCGACTGGCTGGCGCCCTTCCCGCTGTTCTGCGGCGTCGGGCTGGTGGTGGCGTATACCGTGCTGGGCAGCACCTGGCTGATCATGAAGACCGAAGGCGACCTGCAGCAGCGCATGATCAGGCTGACCGGGGCGCTGGCGTGGGTGCTGCTGGCGGTGATCGCCGTGATCAGCCTGTGGACGCCGCTGACGCATCCGGAGATCGCCGAGCGCTGGTTCAGCCTGCCGAACCTGTTCTGGTTCGCGCCGGTGCCGATCCTGGTGGTGCTGTGCATGCTGATGCTGATGCGCGCGCTTCGGCGCGAGCCGAACATGGCGCCGTTCCTGTACGCGCTCGGGCTGGTGTTCCTCGGCTACAGCGGGCTGGCGATCAGCGTCTGGCCCAATATCATCCCGCCCGGGATCTCGATCTGGGATGCCGCAGGGCCGCCGCAGAGCCAGGGCTTTGCGCTGGTCGGGGCACTGTTCATCATCCCCTTCATCCTGATGTACACGGTGTGGGCCTACTACGTGTTCCGCGGCAAGGTCCGCCACGGCGAGGGCTATCACTGATGGCCGCGTCGACATGGCTGCGCCGGCTGGGGTGGCTGGTGCTGATCTGGCTCGCCAGCGTGGCTGCGCTGGGGGTGGCGGCATGGGCGCTGCGGATGATCATGCAGAGCGTGGGATTCCGCAGCTGAGGTGTGCAGGAAACCGGAATTGGCGTGCCGCGCAGCGGTCGATGCTGCGTATCGGCGAGCCGCCCGCAGTGGCAATGCCATCTTCCAGGCTACCGGAAAGCGGCTTGCGCTCGATGCCTTTCCGCCTGCATGACCTGAAATGGACCTGAGACCCACCGCGCTACGATCCATTGGGGATTGAGGCAGGGGCGGGCCAGGGAGCCCGTTCCCGGGGAACTATCCGCGCGATGCCAGGCGTTCCTGCAGCGCCCGCGCCGTCGCCAGCAGGCCTGGTCCGAGCTCGCGTTCGACATGGGCGGGCGCGCGCCATGCGCGCCGACAAATCGCTTGTAGCGGGCGCCATATGACCGAACGATGCGCGGACCGCGTCGGCCCCATCCCGCGAGTCTCACGTGGCCTGGTGTCCAGTTCCGCATGCCCCGGCGCGGCCTCAACAATACCTCCAGGCGCCGCTGGCCAAACCAGGTGCGACTTCAGGCATGTTCACGCCTGAAACATACTTCTGCTCGATATTGCGCGAACCCGGCAGGAACTAATCTGACAGCACAACAAAAGGGGGTTCCTCATGCATCGGTCGATTCTGGCGATTGGTCTTGGCCTGTTGGCAATTCAGGGCTGCGCGACAAAGAACTACGGGCGGGTCGGGACGGTGACGGACTTCGAGCGGCAGACGATGTCCTGTCGTGAGATTCAGCTTGAGCAGGCAAAGGTAAATGGCTTTACCCAGGCCGTTGAGAAGGAGAGCGAGTTCAGTGGCCGTTCAATCCTGTCATTCCTGGGAGACTTCGGCATTGGGAACATGATCGAGAAGAGCAGCGCGATGGAAAGCGCCGACAATCGGGCGCGTCAATTGCAGACACTCAGCGACCTGCGTCGATGCCCCGAGGCGACACCGCAGGCAGCGACGGCGTCAGCTCCATTGCCAACCGCGAGCCGATAGTCAGGCGCGGCCGGGCCGTTAATCATGGCGGCGTTATTGGAAGCGACCATGTGCCATTCCCTTCACACTGCGGCGAGCCTGGTCGAGTCTGCCGCTTCGACCGACCCGAGTTCGAACCTTCGAAAGTGTTACGACGAAATTACGACAACTACCGAGAAATCGATTCGCCTTATCCTCAGTCAGTCGGAAAGCGGTCGCGGCAACAATATCCGGGACGCATGGCTTGCCTACGGCCTCTACGTAGCATGGTGGAAACTCACGGCAAGCCATAGGACACCAGAGGACGATGAGCGTTTGCATAAGCTCGCGAGGCGATTCAGAGAGACACCCTAGCGACGATGTTCCATCCGTGGTGACATCTGTCGCTATATTCCGGCGCGCATCTGTTTCGGCCAGCTGGGCTGTGCGGCCATGCTGGCCGGGCTGGGCCTGCAATGCGCGTGGACCGTGCTGCTGGCAGCCTTCGGCCATGCGGCGATGGGCGGCACGATGCGTCGGCTCGACGTACAGGGTGGCGCCTCGGCCGGCAGCTGAAGCCCCTTTGTCCGCAATACCCGCAAGAATCTGAATAGCGGCATCAGCATTCTTTCCCCCTCTGTCACCACGGTGACAACCCCTGTTTTTACTCTGCGAGCGCATTGCGGGGAGCGCAATCCGCCACGCGGCACCGGCCGCCGGCGCAGAACAACGCAGACAGACAGGGGAATGACAGATGGCAGGAAAGCATGCAGCGCGTGGCGACGGCAACGGGCGCGGGCGGGCCGCAGCGGCGCTGGCCGCGCTGGCGGCGGCAATGGCCGCGACACTTTCGGCTTGCGGCGGCGATGACTCCGCAGCCGGTGGGCCCGCGCCGGCGGACACCGAGGCCACGGCGCCGGCGCCCGCCGGCCAGGGCGGCCCGCGCGTGCTGCTGGTAGGCATCGACGGCGCCACCTATGCGCAGGTCCAGCGCGCGATCCTGCGGCGCGAGCTGCCCAACCTGGCGCAGCTGAACGTGGTGCCAGCCGCGACCGGCGGCATGCCAGGCACCGTCACCGCGCAGCCGACGCTGGACGCGCCCAGCTGGGCCACGGTGTTGACTGGCACCTGGGCCAACCGCCACGGCGTCGACGACGACACCGGCAGCACGCCGCTGCAGGCGCCCACCGTCTTCCGCCATCTGCGCGACGCTGGCAAGCCCGGCCTGCAGCAAGGCGCCGTGACCAGCTCGATGGTGTTGCCGGCCCTGCTCAGGGCCGAACAGGAATCCGGCGCGCTCGATACGCTGGTTGACTGTGCCGGCGTAGACAGCTGCGTCACGCAGAACGCGCTGCGCCAGCTGCAATCCGGTTACGGCGTGGTATTTGCCCAGTACAGCGCCCCGGCCGCCGCGGCGGAAACCGGCGGGTTCGGCGGCGGCGCCTATGCGCGCGCCCTCGCCGACACCGACACGGCGCTGGGTGAACTGCTGGCCGCCGTCGCCGCGCGCCGCCAGGCGCAGCCGGGCGAAGACTGGCTGGTGCTGGCTACCACCAGCCACGGGCTCGATGCCACCGGCGCCACCACCACGGCGCCGAGCGTGGAGAACCGCACCGCATTCCTCGCCACCAACAAGACGCTGAATGCCGCGCTGGCCCGGCCTGGCGCCACCGCGCCCGTCACCGCCGCGGAACTGTCGGCGCTGCCGACCGAGGCGGATCTGGTGCCGACGATGCTCTTGCACGCCGGCGTGGCCGCCGACCCCGCCGCCAGCCGCCTCGACGGCGCACCGCTGCAGGCGGCCGCTGCCGGCGTGCGGGGGATCGGCGCCAGTGTCGGCCGCTACAGCGACACCATCGCGCTGACCTGGCAGAACCCCACCGAATCTTTCGGCACCACGCGCGTACTGCGCGACGGCGTGGTGGTGGCTTCGCTGGCGCCGGGCGCGCGCGAGTATACCGACAGCGCCTTCGACATGCCCACCGGCCTGTACCGCTTCAACTACACGCTGGTACGCAACGACGTGCCGGTGTCGTACCTGGCGCAGATCCACTACGTCAAACCCGTCACGCTGGCGCCCACGCTGCGCGATGGCCTGGCCACGTACTTCAGCATGGACAGCAAGCCGTTTGCCGACAGCAAGGGCGGCGCCACGCTCGGCCCGTGGGTGGCCGGCACCGACGGCGGCTCGCTGGCCGACGACAACTTCACCGGCAAGTCGCTGCGGGTCGATTCCAATGTCGACACCTACAAGCTGGTGCACAACGGCGCAGACATCGCGCTGAGCCCGCAATTCACCATCGGCTTCTGGTTCCGCACCGACTGCACCCAGGGCAACGGCACTGGTGCACCGGTACTGGCTAACAAGAACTACTTCTCGGGCAGCAACCCGGGGATCGCCATCGGCCTGTTCGGCAGCTGCGAACTCCGCTTCAACCTCGGCAGCGGCGGCAAGCGCGACGATATCAACGGCATGAAGGTATCGGCCAACCAGTGGGCCTACCTGGCGCTGTCGGTCGATGCCGCCGCGAAGCGCTTCAGCGCCTACGTCATCGACCCGGTGCTGGGCCTGCAGAAGACCGAGAACAAGGCCATCGCCAACACCGATGTCACCAGGCTGGCCGGGCTCGGCACCGGCTGGGGCGTCAATGACGACGCCACGCACAACTACGTGGGCAACAACCCCGGCGCGCTCAAGGGGGTGATGGGCTTCAACGACCTGGCGATGTGGACGCGGGTGCTGACGCTCGACGAACTGAAAACCATCACCGGCGCGCGCCAGCCGCTGTCCACGCTGAACCCCTGAAACGCTGACCCGGCGCCGACAACTCTCCGGGGCGCGGCGCCGCCCCATCCCTGCAGGAGCACGACACCATGACTCTCCGATCTTCCACGCTGGCCGCCCTGCTGCTGTGCCTGGCGCTTTCCGCCTGTGGCGGCGACTCCGGCGACGGCCCGGCCACCGGCACGCCGGGCGGCACCCCAGGCGGCACCCCGGGCGGTGGCGGCAACGAACCCGGCCAGCCGCCCGCCGTCACGCCGCAACTGCGCTGCGCGCCCTGAGTTGACGCAGGCAGCCGCCCGTCTCACCCCTGAACCCATCCGGCCCAGAACCCAATGAATTCGCATAGCAGACGCAACTTCCTCAAGCTCGCGGGCGGCAGCGCCGCCGCGACCGCCGCGCTGGCCGCATTCCCCCCGGCCATCCGCCGCGCGCTGGCGATCCCCGCCAACAATGCCACCGGCACCATCCGCGACGTCGAGCACGTGGTCATCCTGATGCAGGAGAACCGCTCGTTCGACAACTACTTTGGCACGCTGCGCGGCGTGCGCGGCTTCGGCGACCGTTTCACGATCCCGCTCGCGGGCGGCCTCAACGTCTGGCAGCAGACCTATACCGACGGCAGCACCACGCGCACGGTCCTGCCCTACCACCTCGACAGCAGCGCCGGCAATGCGCAGCGCGTCAGCGGCACACCGCACTCCTATCCCGATGCGCAAGCCGCCTGGGACCTGGGCCGCATGAACAAATGGCCCACCTACAAGCAGACCCAGTCGATGGGCTACTACACCGAGGCCGAGCTGGATTTCCAGATGGCGCTGGCCAATGCCTTTACGCTGTGCGATGCCTACCACTGCAGCTTCCACGGCGGCACCAACACGAACCGGCTGTTCCACTGGACCGGTACCAACGATCCGGCCGGCACGCATGGCGGCCCGGTGATCGACAACAGCGGCGACTCTTTCACCGGCTCGAACACGCCCTACACCTGGACCACCTACCCTGAGCGGCTGAACGCGGCCGGCGTCAGCTGGAAGGTCTACCAGAACATGCCGGACAACTTCACCGACAATCCGCTCGCGGGTTTCAAGCAATACCGCGACGCCAACGCCGCACGCGGCAACCTGCCTAACGGCAGCCCCTATCCGCCGTACACCACCGCCGACGACGCCATCAGCCCGCTGCTCAAGGGCGTGGCCAACACCATGCCGGACGGCGGCTTCCTGCAGGCACTGCGCGACGACGTTGCCGCCGGCACGCTGCCGCAGGTGTCGTGGATCGTTGCCCCGGCCACCTATTCCGAGCACCCCGGGCCGTCCAGCCCGGTGCAAGGCGCGTGGTACACGCAGGAGGTGCTCAACGCGCTCACCGCCAATCCGGCGATCTGGAGCAAGACGGTACTGCTGATCAACTTCGACGAGAACGACGGCTACTTCGACCACGTGCCGCCGCCGTGCGCCCCCGCCTATGACGGCGACACGCTGGCCGGCGCGACCACGCTGCCCACCGGCGAACTGGCGGATGAATACCACGTCGACAAGCATCCCTACGGCCCCGGTCCGCGCGTGCCGATGTATGTGGTGTCGCCCTGGAGCCGCGGCGGCTGGGTCAACTCGCAGGTGTTCGACCACACTTCGGTGCTGCGCTTCCTGGAGGCCCGCTTTGGCGTCGTGGAGGACAATATCAGCAGCTTCCGCCGCGCGGTGGCAGGGGACCTGACCTCGGCCTTCAACTTCGTCAGCCCCAACGCCAACCCGCTGCCCTCGCTGCCCAGCCGCGACAAGGCGGAAGCCGATGCCATCCGCACCGCGCAGGGCGTGCTGCCGCAGGTGCCGCTGCCCCCGGCAGGCACCCAGCCGATGCCGCCTCAGGAGCGCGGCACGCGTCCGTCGCGCGCATTGCCATACGAGCTGCATGTCAGCGCCCGGGAGGACGCCCGGGAACGCGTGGTGCGGCTGCTGTTCGCCAACAGCGGCAAGGCCGCCGCGGTATTCCACGTCTATGACCGGCTGCACCTGGACCGCGTGCCGCGCCGCTATATGGTCGAGCCGGGCAAGGAACTGCACGGCAGCTGGGATGTCTTCGCCAGCGACGCCGGCAAGTACGACCTGTGGGTGCTGGGTCCGAACGGCTTCCATCGCGCCTTCGGCGGCGACGTTGCCGCGGCCGGCGCCGCGGGCGCCAGCGCGCCCGAGATCCGCGTCTGCTATGACATCGCCAACGCCGCGGTCTACCTGGACCTGATCAACACCGGCAGCGCCGCCTGTACCTTCACCGTGCGGCCCAATGCCTACCGCAATGACGGCCCGTGGAGCTTCGAGGTGCCGGCCGGCAAGCAGCTGCAGCAGCACTGGCCGGTGGGGCTGCAAGGCAACTGGTACGACTTCAGCGTGACTGCGCCGCAGGGCGGCTTCACGCGGCGCTTTGCCGGGCGTATCGAAACCGGCACGGACGGCGTATCGGATCCGGCCATGGGGGCGTGACTGACCGAGGCCCGTTTGCGCGATGCGACGCCCGCCCGGCCCGCGCCGTGGCGGGCGTCGCCGTATTGTCATATTGCCCCGCTAGACTGCGCGGTCGTCCGGACCTGTCCGGTCCGCTCCCCCAACTACTGCGGATGACCATGCTTGGCGACCTGCTGATGACCTTTTTCGAAGTGGCGCGCCAGGGCAGCATCACCATGGCGGCCCGGCAGCTGCGCGTGAGCCAGCCCACCGTCACCGGCCGCATCCGCCAGCTCGAAGAGTCGTATGGCGTCGAGCTGTTTCACCGCCGCGCCAGCCGGGTCGACCTGAGCGACGTGGGACTGGCACTGATGCCGGTGGTCGAGCAGCTGATGCAGCACGAAGGCCAGGCCGACTACCTGCTGCGCAACGCCGGCGACCTGCGCTTCGGCAGCCTGCGACTCGGCGCCACGGGTCCCTACTACATCCTGCGCGCGGTGGCCGCGTTCCGGCAGCGCTATCCGGCGATCGAGGTGAGCCTGGACATCGGCAATTCGCAGCAGATGCTCGAAGCACTGTTCGAGTACCGGATCGACGCGGCCGTGTCGTCGCACCCGGTGGAAGACGACAGGCTTGCGCGCATCCGCCTGGCCTCGGCACCGATGGTGCTGGTCGTGCATCCGGACCATGCCCTGGCGCGCCTGCCGCAGGTGGACCTGGGCCAGCTGCGCGGCTGCCACCTGCTGGTGCGCGAGCACGGCTCGATGACACGCAAGGCGACCGAGGACGCGCTCGCCGCCTGCGCGCAGCAACTGCCGCGGCATACCGTGATCGGCAGCCGCGAGGCCATCTACGAAGCGATCCGCCAGAATCTCGGTGCGAGCGTGGTGCCGCTGGGCGAGGTGCCGCAAGACCCGCTGCTGCGGGTGGTGCCGTTCTCGCGCGGCGCGCCGGTGCTGAACGAATACCTGTACTGCCTGCAGAGCCGGCGCGGCACGCGCCTGGTGGGTGCCTTCCTGGCCTGCGTGACGGCAGCCGATGCGGCCGATGCCGCCGCCGAGCCGCGGGCGGCATGACCGCGCGCGCCGACGCCTTTCCTGAATACGACCAGCTGCTGGCGCTGCTCGACGCCGCCAGCCACGTGCTCGACTGCCGCGTGGTGTGCGAAGCCGCGGTGCAGGGACACCGCTTCGGCGTGCATGTGGCTACCCTCGGCAGCCGCGACCCGCTGGCGCCGGCCATCGGCATCTTCGGTGGCATCCACGGGCTGGAGCGGATCGGCACGCAACTGGTGCTGGACTACCTGCGCTCTGTGCTCGGCCGGCTGGCGTGGGACGAACTGCTGCATCGCGAACTGCAGGCCGTGCGGCTGGTGTTCATGCCGATCGTCAATCCCGGCGGCATGTGGGCCGGCACCCGGGCCAATCCGAACGGCGTCGACCTGATGCGCAACGGCCCGCAGGACGCCGACGCGCGCGTGCCGTTCCTGGCCGGCGGGCAGCGCCTTGGCGCCTGGCTGCCCTGGTATCGCGGCCCGGAAGGCGCGCCGATGGAGCTGGAGAGCCGCGCGCTGCTGCGCGTGGTGCAGGAAGAACTGCTGCCGCGTCCGCTCAGCTTTGCGGTGGACTGCCACTCCGGCTACGGCTGGCGCGACAGCATCTGGTTCCCGTACGCGCGCACGCGCCGGCCGATGGCGCACCTGCCCGAGATGTACCTGCTCAAGACCCTGTTCGAGCAGGCGCACCCGCACCACGGCTACACCTTCGAGCCGCAAAGCCACCAGTACCTGCTGCATGGCGACCTGTGGGACTATGCATATGACCTCGCGCCGGCGGGCAGCCTGTTCCTGCCGATGACGCTGGAGCTGGGCTCGTGGCTGTGGATCAAGAAGAACCCGCGCCAGCTGTTCTCGCGCGAAGGTATCTTCAATCCGATCAAGGCGCACCGCACCGCGCGCGTGCTGCGCCGCCATGTGAGCCTGTTCGATTTCCTCGGGCGCGTCGCGGTTGCGCCGGAGCGCTGGCTGCCGCGCGGGCCGCAGCGCGAGGCGCTGCTGCAGCAGGCGCGCGCGCACTGGCAGACAGAAACGTTGCCGTGAACTGTTGAGGATGGCATGAGCCGATGGGTATTCCTGCGGGGACTGACGCGCGAGACGCGTCATTGGGGCAACCTGCCCGCGCAATGGGAAGCGGCCGGGCTGGGCCGGCCACTGCTGCCCGACCTGCCGGGCAACGGCGCGCTGTCGGTACAACCCGCCCCCTGGTGCGTGCGCGACATGGTCAGCGCGGTGCGCCGGCAGCTGTCGGCGGCCGGAGCGCGCGGACCGTACCGCGTGCTGGCCATGTCGCTGGGCGCGATGGTCGCCACCGAGTGGGCCAGCAGCTATCCGGACGAAGTGGCGGCGCTGGTGCTGGTCAATACCAGCATGCGGCCCTTCTGCACGCCGATGCAGCGTCTGCGTCCGCGCAACTGGGGCAAGCTGCTGCGCGTGGCGCAGCGCTGGCACGACCGCGCCTATTGCGAGCGCACCATCCACGCCATCACCTGCGCGCGCGCGGACACGCTCGCGGCCGACATCGCGGCCTGGCAGGCGATCGCTGCCGATGCGCCGGTCAGCCGCAGCGCGGCGCTGGCGCAACTGGTGGCGGCGGCACGCTATCGCGCGCCCGCAAGGGCGCCAGGCTGCCCGGTGCTGCTGATCGCCTCGGCATCCGACCGGCTGGTCGACCCGGCCTGTTCCGCAAAAATCGGACAGGCCTGGAACGCACCGGTGCTGACGCACCACTGGGCCGGCCACGACCTGCCCCACGACGATCCGCAGTGGTTGTGCGGGGCCGTATCAAGGATCCCGTCAGGCAACGGCTAGCGCCTGCTCCGCCGGCATCAGGCTCGACAGCATGGCCGCCGCGGCATCGAGCCGGTCGGTGGTGCCGAACAACCGCGCACTGGTCAGGCCATTCTGCAACGCGCCGAACACCACCTGCGCCAGCTGCTGCGGCGATGCGGGGTAAGGCGTCTGCCGCTGCACGGCCGCGCGCTCGAACAGCCGCGCGAGCCATTGCTCGTTGAGGCGGACAAAGTCGCGCATCACGCCGCGCACGGATTCCGGCAGCATCAGCACATCAGCCGCCAGCATGCCGACCAGGCAGGCCTGGTCGGTGCCCGCACCGGCGCACAGCGGCGCCAGGTACTGACGCGCCTGCTCGGCCGGCGGCAGGCTGCTGTCGATGGCATCAAGGCGCGCCTGCTTGCGGGCGCGGTATTCGCGCACCGCTTCCAGTACCAGGTCGTCCTTGGAGGGGAAGTAGTAGTGAATGCTTGAGGTCTTGACACCGACCAGTTCGGCCAGGTCGCGGTAGCTGAAACCGTTGAACCCCCGACGGCGGATCAGCACCAGTGCATGTTCGACCAGCTCTTCACGTACAGACCGGGTTTTCATGGTTTCAACTCCTACTTTCTGCACCGCACCCGGCTCAGGCCGGCAGCGCGCGTGCGACAAGGGTGATGAGGGACCCGCTTACCAGGCAAAGCCCTACCCATCCACCCAGGATCAGCGCAGTGTCAAGCCAACGCATGATCGACTCCATGAATCGGGCCGCACGCTGGCAGCCCGGTGATTACAGGGGGCCGGCAACTTGCCGGCCGTATTTCAGACGCTTGCCTCAGGCGAATGCGCCGTCGGTGTACGGGTCAGCCTTGCCGACGCGTGCGCCATCGGTGTAC